>JALOLI010000356.1 GCA_025456165.1 Acidimicrobiia bacterium
CGCCTACCCAAGAGGTCCGGCGCAGCCGCTCGCACCCCAGCAGGGACTCGGCCCGGCAGTGGTCTACCCCGGGGCCGCCGTCGGCGAGGTCTTCCCCGGCCCCGCCCCCGAGGGTGTCTCGCCCGGGGCCCCCGCATACCGCGTCGTCGCCGCTGCCGGCTCGAACCAGGTCGTCCCCGCCCAGGGCGGCGATCCGGTCGGCCGCGGCGGTGCCGGTCAGGCGGTCTCCCCCAGGTGTTCCCACCAGGGTTGCCGGGCCGCCGCCGCACCAGGGGGTCTCGAAGGCACCGGCGTCCCACGCTGCACCCGCCGGCCGCGCCACCCCCTCGAAGTCGCGGCTCAGGGTCACGGGGCTCCCGGCGTCCTCGGCGGGGCCTCCGGGCCGGTGGCGGTAACGGCCGGGGAGGAGAGCGGCTTCCGGAGTGGAGGTCGCCGACCCGTCGTCCTGCCCGGTGGCGGCCCGCCAGTCGGCCGGGCCGAGCACCGTGTCGCCGCCGTCGACGCTGAAGCGGCCCGTCAGCACGTTGTGGTCGCTCTGGAAGCCCGGCACGCCGGGGTCGGGCAGGGCGATGGAGCCGCGCCAGGGGTGGCGGTTGAAGAGGACGTTGCCGGCCACGGTGACGTCCCGGCACCCGGTGGCGCCGACGAGCAGCGCCCAGCGGCCGTCGGCGGCCTGGACCACGGTGTTGGCCGCGACGGTGACGCGCCGGGTGCACACCGCTCCGTCCTGGCGGAATAGAGCGATGCCGGTGGCGTGGTTCTCGGCCCCGCCGGCCGACCCGTTCTCCCGGATGAGGTTGCCGGCCACCAGTCCGTGGGAGATGGTGCCGTCCCCGCCTGCGGAGGCGTCGCCGTTGACGTGCAACCCGCAGCCGGCGTTGTGTTCCAGGAGGTTGTCTCGCACCACGAAATGGTCGCCGCTGTTGGAGAGGTAGACCCCATGCTCCCCGTTGTGGTGGCTGTGGTTGCCCACCACCCTGACCCGGTCGGTGAAAGCGAAGAAGATGCCGGTGCGTCCGGTGGACAGGCCGTTGTGGTGGACCTCGTTGCCCCGGATGACGATGTGGTGGGAGTGGGCCGCCGGGCCGCCTCGCACGTCGATTCCCCAGGAGGGGGCGGCGCGCACCTCGAGGCCCTCGATCACCCAGTAGGCGACGGTGCCGGCGCCTGCCCAGGTCTCGATCTCCACGTTGCTCCCGTGCCGGTTGCCGGGACCGGGCCGGTCCACCACGGCGGCTCCGGCGACCTGGGAGCGCAGGGTCATCCAGGCGCCGGGAGCCCCGGAGCGTTCGATTCGGGCCCCGGCGTAGGTGCCGGGGGCCAGCAGGACCGTGTCACCGGGGAGGGCCTGGTCCACGGCGTGCTGGATGGTGGCCCAGGGTTCGGCGGCCGTGCCGGCCCCGGAGTCGGAGCCGCCGGGAGCGACGTGCAGGGTGCGGCCGCCGGCGGGCTCGAGAGCGGTGGTGGCCGGGTAGGCCCCCAGGAGGGGAGCCAGGGCGAGGGCGAGGGCGAGCAGGAGTCGCATCGGCATCAGATCGGCCGGGGGCGGGCGCGGAGTTGAGCCTACGCGAAGGGGCGGCGGGTCACCCCGCCGCCCCTTCCGATTCGCTTCTGCGCTCAGCCCCGGTGGAAAACCGCGGCGGCCCCCATGCCGCCGCCGATGCACATGCTGACCACGCCGTACTCCACCTGCCGCCGCTTCATCTCATGCAGCAGGCTGGCGGTGAGCTTGGCCCCGGTGCACCCCAGGGGGTGGCCCAGGGCGATGGCTCCGCCGTTGACGTTGACGATGTCCGGGTTCAGGCCCAGCATGCGCACGCAGTACAGCGCCTGGCTGGCGAAGGCCTCGTTGATCTCGAACAGGCCGATGTCCCCGGCCTCGAGCCCCGCTGCCTTGAGGGCCTTGGGGATGGCCACCGACGGCCCGATGCCCATTTCGTCGGGATGGACCCCAGCCACCTGGAAGGTGACCAGTTCACCCAATGGGGTGAAGCCCAACTCCTCGGCCTTGGCCCGGGGCATCAGCAACGCCAGGGCGGCGCCGTCTGACGTCTGCGAGGAGTTCCCGGCCGTAGACACGCCGTCCACCTTGAAGGCGGGGCGCAGTTTGCCGAGGCCCTCGACGGTGCTCTCCCGGGGGCCGTCGTCGGTGTCGAAGACGATCTCCTTGCCGTCCACCGTGGTGGCGATGGGGATGATCTCGTCCTTGAACCGGCCCTCTTTGATGGCGGCCAGCGCCTTGGCGTTCGAGGCCACGCCGAAGGCGTCCTGGTCGGCCCGGCTCACCCCGTAGCGGGAGGCCACGGTCTCGCTGGTGATCCCCATCGACTCGTAGAAGCTGGGGTTCTCCGCCGCCAGCCTGGGGTTGGGGGCCGGCTTCTGCCCGCCCATGGGCACCATCCGACGCCCCCGTCGCCAGGGCCTGGAGGCCCGACGAGCAGAAGCGGTTCATGGTCATCGCCGGCACGCTCACCGGCAGGCCGGCCCGCAACCCCGCGATGCGAGCGACGTTCATGCCCTGCTCCGCCTCGGGAAAGGCACAGCCGATGACCACATCGTCGATGCTGGCGGGATCGAGTTGGGGCACCCGCTCCAGGAAGCTCTTGATGAGGAGCCCCATCAGTTCGTCGGGCCGGGTGTGGCGCAGAGTGCCCCGCCCCGACCGGCCCACCGCAGTGCGGTAGGCATGGGTTACGACGACTCCAGTGCTCATTGTTCCTCTGCTCCTTTGCCCGCTAGTTCCGCAGCGGCTTGCCCTTTTCCAGCATGTGCATGATGCGGTCCATGGTCCGCTGCTCGCCGCAGAGGCTCACGAAGGCCTCGCGTTCGAGGTCGAGCATCTGC
>JALOLI010000102.1 GCA_025456165.1 Acidimicrobiia bacterium
GCATCCGTTCCAAGCCGCGACCGATCCGACTCCCGGATTGGCCCGAGGCATGCAAGTCCACGGACAGAGGCTACTCGTTTCGGGCACCCCGATGTCGGGTGGAACGGGGCGTTCCTTGCCGACGGCCGGCCTCTGCTTCATGGCCAGAACGTACCCCTCGGAGGTGACCGGAGAGCGACGGCATGGTGGCGGCAGATGGAACTTCCCAAAGGGCAGTCGGCCTCCCCGCAGCCACCCGCAGAGCCCGCAGGCAAGCCGGGAACGACTGGCTCCTCGCACAACAACGCCGCCACCGAACAGGTGGCGGCCCAGAGAGGACAAGAGGTGCTTCCCCCTCTGGCCCTTCAGGGCTCCCTCTCCCGCGCCAGTGGGAGAGGGCGGGGGGAGCGGGCTTCCGTATCACCCCGCCCGCGCGGGGGAGAAAGTGGAGGTGAGGGGATTTGAACCCCTGGCTTCCTCCGTGCGAGGGAGGCGCTCTGCCGGGCTGAGCTACACCCCCGGGCGCGGGGGAGTGTACCCGCCTTGTACCCGCCTCCGGCCCGCTCTACTCCCCGCCCAACTGGCGGCGCAGGCGCTCCTGCACCACCGTGTTGGTGAGGTCCGCCCGGCTGCGCTCCACCAGGGCCCGAGCCACATCGGTGGTCCGGCGCAGGCCGCCGGTCATGCCGTCGGGGTAGTCGAGATCGGCCAGCAGGTCGGTGATGGCGTTCATGCCCTCCAGCAACCGCTCGCCTTCGGCCAGGTCGCCGGCGCGCAGCATGTCGAGGAGGCGGCGCCGCATCTCCCCCACCGTCTCCCCGAGGCCGTTGAGGTACGGCGCGGCGTCCACGCCCAGGTCCTCGGGCAGGGGCAACGGCTCCCCGGCGAAGACGGCGGCGGTCAGCCGGGCCTCGGCGTACTCCTTGGAGGCATCCCCCAGGAAGCCGGCGTAGCGGATGTCGGGATGGGCAGCGAGAGCCTCTTCGGCCTGACGGAGCAGGCCGTCGGCCTCGGCGGTCAGGGCGGCGGCGGCAGCGCTCTCGCCGCGATGGAGGGACCGGATGGCGTTAGCCGAGAGGCGGATGATGCGCCGGGAATGGTGGTAGGCGGTCTCCCGAGCGGCGAACTTGTCGTCGAGGCCGGGACGCACCGCCGCCGACAGCGGCTCGAGGTCGGGTGACAACTTGCCCCCTAAGAGGTTGCGGCGCCCACCCGGTCGTCCCCCCGGGTGCCCAGGTAGCGGGACTCCGCCTGGTGGCGCTTGATCTGGAGCAGGACTGCGATGTAGACCGCCAGCATCACGTCGCAGGCCAGGGTGATCGCCAGCAGCACATAGGAGCCGGTGAGCACCGCCCCCACCAGCGTCCCGATCGCCAGCAGCATGAGGGCGATCAGGGCGAGGCGGCGGCGGGCCAGCACCTGGCGGCGGAGCAGTTCCGGCGAGGCGGCGGCCGTCGGGTCGCCGGCAGACGGTCGGTTCACGAAACGATCCTCCTGGGCTCGGCCCAGCCTAGACCCCGGCGGGCTCAACCCGGGTCCGCACGGTGGTCCGAAGAGCCCCCGGCCAGCAGTTCGCAGGCGTGGCGCAGCGCCGGGCCGACCACCGCCAGGGACTCCTCCACCCCGGCAACCGACCCGGGCAGGTTCAGCACCAGGGTCTCCCCGGCGATCCCGGCGACGCCGCGGGAGAGCATGCCGTGGGGGTTGGCCCCGAAGGTGGCCGCCCGCATCGCTTCGGCCAGGCCGGGGGCCTCCCGCTCCACGACCCGCCGGGTGGCTTCGGGCGTCAGGTCGCGCGGGCTGAACCCGGTGCCTCCGGTGGTGACCAGCAGCGCCACTCCCTCGGCGAGGAAGGCCCGCAGGCCGGCCTCGACCTCGGCCACCCCGTCGGGCACTACCTGCACCTCGGCGGCGAAGCCCCACCCGGCCAGCAGCGCCGCCGCCCGCGGCCCGGAACGATCCTCGGCTTCGCCGCGGCTCACCCGGTCGCTGACGGTGAGCACCCCCGCCCTCATCGCCGCCACTCCCCGGAACGGCCCCCCGACTTGGCCAGCAAGCGGACCGGGCCGATCTCGGCCCCCCGGTCCAGGCCCTTGACCATGTCGTAGAGGGCGATGGCGCCGAGGGCGGCGCCGGTCATCGCTTCCATCTCGACCCCGGTGCGCCCCGTGGTGCGCACCCGCACCTCGATCCGGGCCCCCTGCTCGATCTCCTCGATGTCGGCCTCCACCGCCGACAACTCGATCGGATGGCAGAGGGGCACCAGGTCGGCGGTGCGCTTGGCGCCCATGATGGCGGCCAGGCGCACCACGGCGCGGGCGTCCCCCTTGGGCAGATCGCCCGTGAACAGCGCCTGCCGGGTGGCCGGGGCCAGGTTCACCCGGGCTTCCGCCACCGCCTCGCGCACCGTCTCGGGCTTGCCCGAGACGTCCACCATGCGGGCCCGGCCCTGGTCGTCCAGGTGGGTCATGCCGCTCATCCCAGCGCCTCCTCCATCGTCCGGGCCTCCGGCCAGCGGAACATCTCCAATTCGACCTCCGCCCCGGCGGCCAGGTCCCCCACCCCGGCGGGCACCACAGCGAAGGCGTCGGCCCGGGCCAGCGCCGAGAGCACGTGCGAGTCCTGGCTGCCGCTAGCCGAGGCCTCCCACTGCCCTCGGCGGCAGGCCGCGTTGACCCGCAGGAACACGGTGCGCTCCGGATCGGTGCACACCGCCGCGCTCAAGCGGCCCGGCACCCGGGGGCGGAAGAGGGCCCGGGCCCCCATGCGCCGCAGCAGGGCGGGCCGGACCAGCTGCTCGAAGGACACCGTCACCGACACCGGGTTGCCGGGGAGGCCGAAGAAGGGCGTGTCCCCCAGGGCGCCGAAGGCAAAGGGCTTCCCCGGCTGCAGGGCCACCCGCCAGAACTGCACCCCGCCGAGGGTTGCCAGCACCTGCTTGACCAGGTCGTAGTCCCCCACCGACACCCCTCCGCTGGTGACGACGGCGTCGGCGGAAGCGGCAGCGGAAGAGAGGGCGTCGGCCAGTTGGGCCGCATCGTCGCCGACTATGCCCAGGTCGAGCGCTTCGGCGCCCAGTTCGGCCAGCATCCCGACGAGCAGTGGCCCGTTGGCGTCGCGGATGGCGCCCGGCGCCAGGGCTTCGGTGTCGGCGGGCACCACCTCGTCGCCGGTGGACAGCACCGCCACCCGCGGCCGGCGCCGCACCCGCGGCCGGGCCACCCCGATGGAAGCCAGCACCCCCAGGTGGCCCGGGGTGAGCCTCTCCCCGGCGGAGAACACCACCGCGCCGGCGGGGAGATCACTGCCGGCGGGGCGCACCCCGTCGCCGGGGGCGGCCGGGACCTCCACCCGCACCCGGCCCGGGCCGGCGGCGGAGGTGCGCTCCACCATGACCACGGCATCCGCCCCGGCCGGCAGCGGAGCCCCGGTCATTATCCGCACCGCCGCACCCGGCCCGACGGGGCGAGTGGGCAGGTGGCCCGCAAACACATCCTCGAGCACCTCCAACTCCACGGGAGTGCCGGCGGTGTCGGCGGACCGCACGGCGAAGCCGTCCACCGACGAGTTGGTGAAGGGCGGCACGGGGTGCGGCGCCGCCACATCCTCGGTGAGGCAGAGGCCGAGGGCGTCGACCAGCGGGACCTCGGCCTCGCGCAGGGGGAGCATCGCCGCCAGGATCTCCCGCTGGGCGGCTGCCAGGGGCTTCATGGGCCCCCGATCAGGCCCTCGAGGAACTCCCGATAGCGGTCTCCGGTCGCCGGGTGCCACAGGCCCAGCGCCGTGGTGGCCTCCACGAAGCCCGCCGGGTTGCCCACGTCGAGCAGGTCCTCGGCGGCCACCCAGCCGAGGCAGCGCCCGGTCTCCCCCAGGCGGGCGATGGCGTCGGTCAGTTGGATCTCCCCTCCAAAGCCCGGCGGCAGGCTCGCCAGCAGGGGGAACACCTCAGGGGTGAACAGGTAGCGGCCCACGAAGCCCAGCCGGGAGGGAGCGTGCTCGCGTCCCGGCTTCTCCACGGCGCCGGTCACCTCGACGACCCGGTCGGCCAGGGTCAGGCCCACCGCGGCCACGCCGTAGCGGTCGAGGTCCTCGTCGGGGAGAGGCCGGAGACAGACCACCGAGCGGCCGTCGGAGGCCTCGGCCATGTCGGCCAGGTGGTCTCGCCCCGGGATCACGAGGTTGTCGCCCAGCAGGCAGAAGAAGGGCCGCTCGTCCACCGCGTCCCGGGCCTGGAGGACGGCATGGCCCAGGCCCCGGGCCTGCTCCTGGACCACCCAGGTGAGCGAGATGCCGGCGAACCCCTTCAGCTCCTCGAGGCCTTCCATCCCCTCGAAGTGGCTGTAGAGCAGGTCGTCCACGCCCGGGCTGACCACCACCACGAACTCCCGAACCCCGGCCCGCATCCCCTCCTCGACGATCCATTGGATGACGGGCCGATCCACCACCGGGAGCAGGGCCTTGGGCACGCTGCGGGTGGCGGGCCGCATGCGGGTGCCCCGCCCCGCCGCCGGGATGACCGCCACCGGGACTCTCACGCCGACGCCTCCTCGATGGTGTGCTCGCGGCCCTTGATCAAGCGCCGGATGTTGGGCACGTGGCGGGCCACGATGAGCGCCGCCGCCGCCCCCGCCAGCCCCAGGGACCATCCCCGGTGGCCGAAGGCGGCCAACGCCGGCACCAGGCCCAGTGCCGCCAGCAGGGAGCCGAGGGAGGCCTTGCGGGTCGAGGCCACCACCGCCACGAAGACGGCGAGCAGCACCAGCAGCGCCCAGGGCTCCAGCCAGGCCACCATGCCGCCGGCGGCGGCCACGCCCTTGCCCCCTTTGAAGCGGTGCCAGACCGGGAAGCAGTGGCCCACCACCGCGGCCAGTCCGGCGGCGAAGCCGACGACCGGCCCTCCGGCCCAACTGCCCAGGGCGGCGGCTCCCACCCCTTTGGCCAGGTCGCCGAGCAGTACCAGGGCGGCCTCCTTGCGGCCCATGGTCCGCAGCACGTTGGTGGCACCGGGGTTGCCGCTGCCGGTCCCGTAGATGTCCACCCCGAGCAGCCGGGGCACGATGACACCGAAATCCACGCTGCCCAGCAGGTAGCCGGCGGCGATGGCGGCGAAGTCCCAGGCGTCCACGGCCGGGAGTCTAGGTACGGGCCTCCCACCGTCCCGGGCCCCTTGTCCCCGGAGCCTGGGGAACGTACGTTGCCCCGTGTACTGGTTGCCCCGCCCGCCCTACCTGCGCTGGGCGGCGGCGGCGGTCCTCGTCCTCGGCGCCTTTGCCTGGGACCAGCGGGCCCCGGCCGCCGCCCTGCACCCCTTTGCCGCCCGGCCGGTCCTGGCCGGCGAGGCCCTCGATGCGACGGCCGTCGCCTGGCGGGAGGTGCCCGCCGGCCTGCTGGCCGCACCCGAGCTGGACGGGGCCACGGCCGCCGTGGACCTCGCCGCCGGAGATCCCCTCGTGGAAGCGGTCCTTCGCCGCGGTGCCGTCGCCCCCGAAGGCTGGTGGGAAGTCCCGGTGGCGGTCGGGGCGCACGCCGCCGCCGGGGACGAAGTGCTGCTCGTCGTCCTCGATCCCCCGCTCACCGTGCGCGGCCTGGTCGTCAGCGCCCAGCAGGGCGACGCCTACTCGCTCGGCTACCGGCCCGCGGTAGTCGCCGTGCCCGAGGAGGCGGCGGCAGCGGTCGCCGCGGCCGCTGCCGCCGGGGCGCTGGTGGCGGCGGTGGCGCCGTAGAGCACGCCCGGCACAACCGGGCCACCCCGTTATCGTTGCGCCCCGTGCTCACCGCCGCCCTCTGGGGCCTCATCCAGGGCCTGACCGAGTTCCTCCCCGTCTCCTCGAGCGGGCACCTGGTCCTCGTGCCCGCCATCTTCGGCTTCGACGAGCCGAGCCTGGCCGC
>JALOLI010000357.1 GCA_025456165.1 Acidimicrobiia bacterium
CACCACGACCACCACGCTGCCGCCGACCACCACCACGACCACGGAGCCGGGAGTGGATGTGCCCACGTGCCGCGGCACCGTGTGGTCCCCCGACCACAAACCCAGTGAGGCCGATGCCCACGGGGTGGTTGTGGTGCAGGGCGTGGTCATCGACTTCTTCACGGCGGGGGAGCTCGGGGAGCAGGGGAGCTCCCTCTTCGGGGTTGAGGCGATCTCCGATCCGGGCACCCTGCTCTGGGTCAAGCAGGGCGGCCTGCACTACCCCGTCACCGTCGCCCGGCTCCCGTGGTACACCGACCTCAATCCCAGCGGCGGCCGGCGGCCCATCCAGATGTTCGGCGTCTGCATCGGCGGGGAGGCGTGAGACTCCTCGGCAGGTGAGACCTCGTCAAGGGGCCGGAGGCCGCCGGGTATGAAGAGGGTGTTGGGCGGCCGGCTCCCCGGCCCCGGTACGATCCCATTGGGAGGTGCCTCTATGGCAGAGGAGTACGTCGCCGGGGTCTGCAACATCGGCCCGGCGGAGACCGCCCGGCGCCGGCGGGCGGGGGAGCAGGCAGCGCTGGCGGCTCTCGGCCTGCTGATCCTGCTGCGCCTGGCGCGGGCGCCGCGAGGCTGGCGGTTGCTGGTGTTCTTCCCGGCGGCGGTGTCGGCGGCCGGCTACCTGCAGGCGGCGCGGCACTTCTGCGCCGCCTACGGGTGGCGCGGGGTGCTCAACTTCGGTTCTCTCGGGGCGGCCGAGCAGGTGGGGGACGAGGCCTTCCGGGCCGAGGATCGCCGCCAGGCCTTGCGGATCGCCGCCGAGTCCGGGGCCATCGGCCTGGGGGTGGCGGTGCTGGCGGTGGCGGCGGGGGGTTGGGACCGGTAGGCGTGCCGCCGTCTTCCCGTCCCTATGCCGACGAGGCGGACCTGCTGCAGATGCGGGACATGCTGATGCAGGCCCGGGTAGGCACCGGCGACTGGCGGTACCCCCACATCGGCCTGCTGGCCTGGGACTTCTTCATGGTCTTCTGCCACCTGGACCCGCGGCGGCACATCCGCCTGTGGCACGACGAGAGCGGCCGTCTGGTGGGCTACTCCATGCTGGGCGACGAGCAGTTCGACTGGCAGGTGCTGCCGGAGCACGAGTGGTCGGGGATCGAGGACGAGGCCCTGGCCTGGGGGGAGGCCCTGCATGCCGACCTGCGCCGCGATGACCCGGCACGGTGGAGCGGGGCACTGGTGTCCGGGGCCCGGCAGGACGACGCGGCGCGATTGGCCTTCCTGGAGCGGAACGGCTTCCGGTACCGGGGCGAGTCCGCCGAAGTCGACATGATCCGCTCGCTGGCCGGGCCGATCCCCGAGTCCCTGCCGCCCGAGGGTTTCGAGGTGCGCGGCCTGGCCGGCCCCGACAAGGCCGAGGAGCGCGCCGCCGCCGAGCACGATGTCTGGCAGCCGTACACCGTGGGGGATGTCACGGGCGAGCAGTACGCCGCTTTCATGGAGATGCCCGGCTACGAGTGTGAGCTCGACGTGGTGGCGGTAGATGGCGACGGGGTGATCGCCGCCTACGTCAACTGCTGGCCGGACCCGGTGAACCGCATCGGCGACCTGGGCCCGGTGGGGGCGCGCCCCGCCTACCGCCGCCGGGGGCTGACGCGGGCGGTGCTGTTGGAAGGGCTGCGCCGGATGCGGGTCGACTACGCGAGGTAGCAGCCCGCCCAAGACCCGGGCCGGCGGGCGCACATCGACGGCGATGTGGCAGCGGCCGAACCCGGCCCAAGCTGCGGTCAGGGCACCAGCCTCCAGGTCTCCAGCCAGGCAATCCCCTGCTCCAGGGTGAGGCTGCCGCTGAACGACGCCTCGAAGGCCTGGCCGGACTCCTGCCACTGCACTCCGCCCTCGCCGGAGCAGGCCTGCTGGTCGCCGCGGAAAACCGCGGTGGTGTAGCCCGTGTAGCAGTCCGCGGTCCCCTTGAAGGTGCGGATGAGGACGATCGTGTCGTTGCCCACCATCACGTTGAGGGTGACGTCGGTGCTCCCGGCGAAGGTGGCCCCGCTGCCCCAGCCCATGCTCATGGAGTTGAGCAGGGCTCTGGTGGCCTCGCCGGTGGGGGAGGGTGAGTCGGGGACGACCAGGACGAAGCCCAGCTCCTCGAGTCCGGCAACCAGCTCGGCCTCGGTGGTCGCGTCGGGGGATTCGACCGGGCTCCATTCCAGCCCGTCGATCGGCCCGGGGATCGGCACCGTGCCGGTGACCCCCGGAGCGCTGGGATCGAGGGTGCCGAATGTATCGTCGTTGAAGGCACTGTCGTCGCCGCAGGCCGCCAGGGCAACGGCCAGAACGGCGACGATGGCGAATACGACCGTTCGGCTCTTCATGAGAGTCAGCCTAGGCCGAGGGTGGGGGAGGCGACGGGCTGCCCGACGCCCGGTGAGGACATGCTGCTCGGCCGGGAAGCGCTGCCGGAGCACAGGTGATCGGCCGCGAGGCCGACGCCTCCTGCCCGCCGCGGCCGCCGGGGCGGATAGCCTGTGGTCATGACCATGCAGAGCCCCATCGACATCACCCGTCGCGCTCTGGTCCCCCTGGGGGCCGGGCCTGCCCTGCGCTTCCGCTACCCGTCTTCCCCGGTCGCGGTGTCGGTCCGCTT
>JALOLI010000103.1 GCA_025456165.1 Acidimicrobiia bacterium
TGGCCGTGGCCACGGTGGGCCTGGGAGGTCACGTGTTCGACCGGCGCCGCCTGGAGCGGTCCCGGGAGCACGTCTCCCCGGAGGATGCGGTGCAGGACGCGGTAGCGCTCTCCCGGCCGCTGCTCGACTCATTGCCTCCGAGCCATCGGCTGGTGGGGGTCGGGGTCGGGGTGGCCGGCATCACCCGGCGCTCCGACGGGCTCGTGCACCTGGCCCCCAACCTGGGCTGGCGCGACGCGCCCATCGGCAGGCTGCTCTCCAAGGCGCTCGGCGGCGGGCAGCCCGTCATGGTGGCCAACGAGGCCGACCTCGGCGCGCTGGCCGAGCACCGGCGCGGCGGACATGCCGGCGTGCGACACCTCATCTACATCGCCGGCGAGGTCGGGATCGGCACCGGGGTGATCGTCGACGGCGAGCCCCTGCTCGGCGCCACGGGCTACGCCGGCGAAGCCGGCCACGCCCTGATCAACCCCGGAGGCTGGCCCTGCCGGTGCGGGGCCACCGGCTGTTGGGAGACCGAGGTCGGAGAGGCGGCGCTCCTGCGGCGCACCGGCGCGGGGGACGCGGCCACCGGCCTGGCCGCCCTCGACGCCCTCAGTGAGAAGGCCGAAGCCGGGGAGGGCGCCGTCCTGGCCGGGATGGCCGAGGTGGGGCGGTGGCTCGGCCTCGGCATCGGGAACCTCATCAACCTGTTCAACCCCGAAGCGGTCGTGCTGGGTGGTCTCTACCACCGCTTCTACCGATTCCTCGCCCCCGCCGTGGGCCAGGGCGCCCGGTCGCAGGCCCTGGCCGCCCCCTGGTCGCGAGTCAGCATCGTCCCGAGCCGCCTGGGCGCCGACGCCACGCTCATCGGAGCGGCGGAACTCGCCTTCAGCCCCGTGATCGCCGACCCCGCCGGGGCCGGCCGGGCCCCGGTGTTCCGGGAATGAGCGCATGCCCCGGATGCCTCGAGATCCGCCGGGCGGAGTCGGGCCGCTGATGCTCACCCGCCGGCCGCTGCGGTGGCTCGCCGTGGGTGCCGTCCTCGGGATCACGAGCGCGTTGCTCGTCTCCTTCGCCCTCGACGGCGGCCCGACCGAGGAGCCGGCATGCGTCCCCGTCTCCGAGCATCCCGAGTGGTCCGTTGCCCGCCGCTGGAACGAGGCGCTCCTCGATGCCATCCGGCGTGATGTGCCCATGCCGACCGTTCACGCCCGCAACCTCTTTCACCTCTCGGCGGCGATGTGGGACGCCTGGGCGGCCTATTCGCCGGACGCCGCCGGCTACTTCGTGAACGAGAAGCACACCGCCGGCGACGTCGCCGCGGCCCGCGACGAGGCGATCAGCTACGCCGCCTACCGCATCCTGGAGCATCGCTACCTGAGGTCCGGCGGGGCGTCGGATTCGATCCCTGAGTTCGACGCGCTCATGGCGGCGCTCTGCTACCCGGCCGAGGTGACCACGATCGAGGGCGACGGCCCCGCCGCCCTGGGGAACCGCATCGCGACGACGATCATCGCCTTCGGCCTGACCGACGGCTCCAACGAGGCCGGCGGCTACCAGGTCACCGGCTACCGATCGGTGAACGCGCCCCTCGTGGTCAAGGAACCGGGCGCGGTGATGGCCGACCCCAACCGGTGGCAGCCGCTGGAGATCGACAACATGGTCACCCAGAACGGCATACCCCTTGCCTCCGGGCCCCAGCAGGTAATCGGCACGCACTGGGGGCACGTGGCCGCCTTCGCCCTGCCCGCGGGCGGAGAGGAGGGACTGCCGCTGGATCCGGGCGACCCGCCGTGGCTGGGTGATGCCGGCAGCGACCAGGAGTTCAAGGACTCCGCCGTGGAGGTGATCCGCCTCAGCAGCCTGCTCGATCCGACGGCGGGGGTGCTGATCGACATCTCCCCGGGCGCCCTGGGGAACAATCCCCTCGGGACCAACGAGGGCACGGGGCACGAACGCAACCCGGCGACCGGCCTGCCGTACGAGCCGAACCTGGTGAACGAGGCCGATTTCGCTCGCACCCTGGCGGAGTTCTGGGCGGACGGGCCGAAGTCAGAGACGCCGCCGGGGCACTGGAACGTGATGGCCAACACCGTGTCCGACCTGCTGGCCCCCGACTTGCGCCTCGGCGGCAGCGGCCCGGTGGTGGACCGCCTCGAGTGGGACGTGAAGCTCTACCTGGCGCTCAACGGCGCGACTCACGACGCCGCCATCGCCGCCTGGGGAGTCAAGGGCTACTACGACACCGCCCGGCCCATCTGCATGATCCGGTACCTGGGGGGCAGGGGACAGTCGAGCGACCCCGCCGGGCCCGCCTACGACCCCGAGGGCCTGCCCCTGGTCCCGGGCCTGGTGGAGGTGATCACCGCGGAGAGCAGCGCCCCGGGCGAGCGCCACGCCGCGCTGGCCGGGCACGAGGGGAAGATCGCCATCTACGCGTGGCAGGGAATCCCTGAGGATCAGGAGAACGACATCGGCGGGGTGGGCTGGGTGCTGGCCGTCGATTGGATGCCCTACCAGTTGCCCACCTTCGTCACCCCGGCCTTCCCCGCCTACGTTTCGGGGCACAGCACCTTCAGCCGGTCCGCCGCCGAGGTGCTGGCCGCCTTCACCGGGAGCGAGTTCTTCCCCGGCGGCCTCGGGGTGTGGGTCGAGGCGGCCGGGTCCCTGGACTTCGAGGGCGGGCCCACGGCCGACGTGACCCTGCAGTGGGCCACTTACTTCGACGCCGCCGACCAGGCCGGGCTCTCGCGCCTGTACGGCGGCATCCACATCACCGCCGACGACCTGGCGGGCCGGGTCATGGGCGCGTCGATCGGCAAGGCGGCGTGGGCCAAGGCCCAGGCTCACTTCCGGGGAGAGCTCGATGACGGGCTCTAGACGGCGCGATCTTCTCTGGCTCGCCGCGGGCTTCGCCGGCGGGGCCCTGGTGACGTTCGGGCTGGTGCTGGGGGCGCGGGCTCTGTGGGGTGAGGAGGAGCCGCCCACCGCCCTGGGAGCGCCGCGCCTGGTGGAGGAGACGGCAGCCTCGGGCGTATCCCACGTCTACGACGGCGACTTCCAGTTCTTCGTGGGCGGGGGTGTCGCCGTCTTCGACTGCGACGACGACGGCTTCCCCGATATGTATCTCGCCGGCGGGGTCAGCCCGGCCTCGCTGTACCGCAACGAGAGTGAGATCGGCGGGGCCCTGCGCTTCTCCCGCCTGGCCGACGCGGCCACCGATCTCACCGCCGTCACCGGCGCCTACCCCCTGGACATCGACGGCGACGGCCGCCTCGACCTCGCGGTGCTGCGGGTGGGAGAGAATGTGCTGCTGCGGGGCCTGGGAGACTGCCGCTTCGCCCGGGCGAACGAGGAGTGGTCCTTCAACGGCGGCATGGCCTGGACCGCCGCCTTCAGCGCAGCCTGGGAGAGCGACGACGCCTTCCCCATGCTGGCCTTCGGCAACTACCTGGCGCTCGACGAGGCCGGCGAGCCGACGTTCGACTGCGATGACAGCCTGCTGCTGCGCCCGGTGGGGGCAGCCTATCCCACGGCAATCGCGCTGACCCCCGGGTACTGCACCCTGTCGGTCCTCTTCGCCGACTGGGACCACTCCGGAAGGCGGGATCTGCGCCTGGCCAACGACCGCCACTACTACCGCGACGGCGAGGAGCAGTTGTGGCGGGTGGCGGCCGGGGAAGACCCCCGCCTCTACACCCGGGAGGAAGGCTGGAAGCGGCTGGTGCTCTGGGGGATGGGCCTGGCCAGCCAGGACCTCACCGGCGACGGCCTGCCCGAGGTGCTCATCACCAGCCAGGGCGACAACAAGCTGCAGAGCCTCGATGCCGGGGCCACCGGGCCGGCCTACAGCGACATCGCCATCCGTCTGGGGGCCACCGCCCACCGGCCCTTCGCCGGCGAGGACACGCTGCCCTCGACGGCCTGGCATCCCGAGTTCGAGGATGTCAACAACGACGGCTTCATGGATCTCCACATCTCGAAGGGCAACGTCGAGGCCATGCCGGACTTCGCCGCCCAGGACCCGAGCAACCTCCTGCTGGGGCAGCCCGACGGCACCTTCGTGGAAGGTGCCCGGGACGCCGGCTACCTGTCCTTCGGGAAGGACCGCGGGGCGGCGCTGGCGGACTTCAACCTCGACGGTCTGCTGGACCTGGTGCAGGTCGTGCGGCGGGAGGATGTGCGGGTGTGGCGCAACGCCGGCTCGGGGGACGCCGCCGGGACCGAGCCTATGGGCCATTGGCTGGCTCTCCAGTTGGACCAGCCCGGGGCGAACCGCTTCGGGGTGGGCGCCTGGATCGAGGTGCGCGCCGCGGACCGCACCACCCTGCGCCAGCTCACCGTCGGCGGCGGGCACGCCGGCGGCCAGGCGGGCTGGATCCATTTCGGACTGGGAGAGGCGGGCGCGGCCGAGGTCCGGGTGCAGTGGCCCGGCGGGGAGTGGGGGCCCTGGCAGCGGGTGGAGGCGGATCGCTTCGCCGTCGTCTCCCCGGGTGATGAGCCGCGCTACTGGGCGCCGGGTGAAGGGGATCCCCGGGGGACGGGATGAGCGCCCCGGCCCGGCTGGCGGCCCTCGACCTCCCCGACTTCGGCATGCCGGAGGCGATGCCGGAGGTCCCGGCCGCCGTGTACCGGGATCGTCTGGAGCTGCTCCGGGAGCGGGCGGCGGCGCACGGCTGGGACCGGCTGGTGGTCTATGCCGACCGGGAGCACAGCGCCAACCTCGCCTACCTCACCGGATTCGATCCCCGCTTCGAGGAGGCGCTGCTGGTGGTGGCGCCCGAAGGCGACCCGGCGGTCCTGGTGGGCAACGAGTGCTTCGGCGCCGCCGGCGCCGCGCCGGTGGCCCTGCGGCGCCGCCTGTTCCAGGACTTCAGCCTGCCCGGCCAGCCGCGAGACCGTTCCCTCCCGCTGGCCGAGATCCTGGCCGGAGAAGGGATCGGCAACGGCAGTCGGGTGGGGGTGGTGGGCTGGAAGGAGTACGCCTCCCCTTCGGCTTCCGACGCCCCCGCCTACCTGGTGGATGCGCTGCGAGCCCTGGTCGGGCCGGAGGGGATCGTGGGCAACGCCACCGGCCTCCTGATCGCCGCCGCCGACGGCCTGCGGGTCGTCAACGAAGTCGACCAGCTGGCCGCCTTCGAGTACGCCGCCTGCCACACCTCCCAGGGGGTGCGCCGGCTGCTGTTCGGCCTGCGGCCCGGGATGCGGGAGGACGAGGCAGTGCGCCTGCTGGAGTGGACCGGCCTGCCGCTCTCCTGCCATCTGATGCTCTCGAGCGGGGAGCGGGCGGCCCTGGGCCTGCTCAGCCCGACCCGGCGGGTCATTCAG
>JALOLI010000104.1 GCA_025456165.1 Acidimicrobiia bacterium
GACCGCGCCTCGCCGGTCGGCGAGGGCCCCCGTGGCGGGGCGCGAGCCTGCCGCCGGCGCGTTGGCCGGGGCCGGCGGGAGCGGCGATCCGGTGCGATCGAGCATGCTGGGCGATCAGGTCAAAGACCAGCTGCTCCGCCGGATCCTGTTGGGGGAGTACGCGCCCGGGGCGCGCATCGTCGAGACGCGGGTGGCCCGGGACCTCGGGGTCAGCCAGGGACCGGTTCGGGAGGCGCTGCGCGACCTGGCCACCCTGGGCCTGGTGGAGCTGCAGCCGTACCGCGGGGCCCGGGTGCGCCGGCCCGAGACCGAGGAGATTCGCGAGGCCATGCGCGTTCGCGCCGAGCTGGAGGCCCTGGCGGCGGCCGAAGCCTGCGGCCGGCTCGGCGCCGGCCGGCTGACCGAGCTGAGAGGCATCCTCGCCGAGATGGTGGAGCTGGCCTCGTCGGGGCAGATGGAGGCCTACGTGCGCCGCAACACCGACTTCCACCGGGACATCATGCGGGCTTCGGGCAATCGGACTCTGGAGCGTCTGTGGGAGCTGCTGCTGCCGTTCGCCCGCACGTACCTGACGGCAGCCGCCTCCGGCCTGGATGCCGGGCGCATCCGGCGCAGCCACGAGCGCATCCTGCGTGCGCTGGCCTCGGGCGACCCGGAAGTGGCCTCCCAGGCCATGCGGGATCACTCGCGCGAGGCGCAGGAGTTGGTCAGGCAGCGTGATGCCGGGAGCGGCGGAGGGCAAGTCGAGCCGAGCAGCAAGCGTGCCGGTGCTTCGCGAGCCGGCAGGAGGGTCACATGAGGCTGTACACCTTCGGCGTCGCCTCTCCGATCGGAAGCCAGGCACGGATCGGGGCCGAGGCCGGCGGCCGGCTGATCGACCTGAACGCGGCCTGCGCCGCTCTGTTCGCCCACCAGGGCGAGCCCGACGCAGTGGAGTACGCCGCCTTCCTGGTGCCCCCGGACATGGTGGGCTACCTGTCCCGGGGCGACAAGGCGCGGCAGGCGGCGCAGGAGGCCCTGGAGTTCGCCGCAGAGGGCGCGGTTGCCGCTCCCGACGGGGCGCGCCTGGCCTACGACTTCGCCGAGGTGCGCCTGCTGGCCCCGGTGCCCCGGCCGCCTCTGGTGCGCGACGCCAGTGCCTTCCTGGGCCACGTGCGCTTCGGCCGGGCGTGCGTCTCGGGACAGCGCAGCATCGCCGACGTGCCGCCCGACGCGCCCGGCCCGGCCAATTTCCACAAGTTCCCGCCGTACTTCCACCAGAGCGGCGCCATCACCGCCGGGCCCTACGACCCCATCGTCAAGCCCCGTTTCACCGAGCAGCTCGACTTCGAGTTCGAGCTGGGGGTCTACGTCGGCCGCAAGGGCATCAACCTCCCGGCGGCGGAGGCGGAGCGCTACATCGCCGGCATCACCATCTACAACGACGTGTCGGCCCGCGACGTGCAGTGGCAGGAGATGGATCTGTTCCTGGGACCGGCGAAGGGGAAGAACTTCGAGGGCGCCAACATCATGGGGCCCTGCCTGGTGACTCTGGATGAGATCGATCCGACGAACCTGCGCATGGTGGCCCGGGTCAACGGCGAGGTGGTGGTCGACGACCACTCGTCGGGAATGACGCACACGTTCCCCCGGATCCTGGAGTACATCTCCCAGGAGGAGTACCTCTACCCCGGCGACTTCATCGCCTCCGGCACCTGCGACCACGGCACCTGCCTGACCTCCACCCTGCAGCGCTGGCTGCAGGTGGGCGACGTCGTCGAGTTCGAGGTGGAGGGTATCGGGACGATCCGCAACGAAGTAGTGCCGAGCCCGCGGGCGTAGCGCGGCGGCCGGCGAGACCGAGGAGACTGAGCTGCATGGCCCCCAAGAAGCGCCTCTTCCTGTTGCACACCATGCCCTTCGTGATGAACCAGATCATCGCTCCGCTGGAGAAGGAGTTCCTGGCGGCGCACCCCGGCGTCGAGATCCAGACGATGCTCGACACCAGCTTGCTCGCCGACACCATGGCGGCCGGGAAGGTGACGCCGGGGACGGCCGCCCGGCTCCTCAGCTACGTCCGCGAAGCAGAACAGGCCGGCGCCGCCATGCTGCTGCTGACCTGCACCTCGATGGGGGAGGGGATGACCCACGTGCGGAGGCTCACCAGCTTGCCCACGCTGTGCATCACCGAGCCCCTGGTGGAGGAGGCCCTCGACCTGGGCACTCGCGTCGGCATCGTCGGGACCCTTCCCACCAGCCCGGCCCAGATCATCGAGCCGCTGCTGGCGGCGGCGGCCAAGCGCGGCTTGACCCGGGAGGATCTCGACATCCACATCGCGGTAGTGGAGGAGGCCTTCAAGGCCCGGGGCCGGGGCGATACCGCGGCCCACGACGAACTGGTCTCCGCAGCCGTGATGACGCTGGCGCGGGAGCACCCGGTGGACTCGGTCATCTTCGCCCAGGCCTCCATGAGCGGCACCAAGCACGAGGACCCGGGGGTGCCGGTTCTGAAGCTGGGGCCATCGGCCTTTCGCGCCGCCGGAGAGATGCTCGACGCTATGTAGGACCTTCCCCGGACGCGACGCTGCCCCGGCGCAGCGCCGGGGCACCGTCGGGCAAGAAGGGGGTGCGCCAATAGGCCGCCGCCCCTCGCCGGATGCCGGCCCGCGGCCGGGCGGCATCCGGCCCTGAGGCGGACCTATTCGCGTACCCCCTAAGCCCGGTCAGGTCCGGTTGATGGTGCCTTCCCAGGTGCCGACCTTGTCGCCGCGCATGTCGGCTTCGTCGAACCAGTAGCTGGTGACTGCCTTGGTCTCGGTGAAGAAGGCCACCCCGTCGCGTCCCATGACGTGCAGATCGCCGTAGAAAGAGCTCTTGTGGCCGCTGAAGGGGAACACCGAGATCGGCACGGGGATGCCGACGTTGATCCCCACCATGCCGCCGTGGATGCGGCGGGCGAACTCTCGGGCGTGGTAGCCGCTGCGGGTGAAGATCGAGGCGCCGTTGGCGAACTCGCTCGAGTTGATCAGGGCGATGCCTTCGTCGAAGTCCTTGACTCGCTTCATGTACAGGACGGGGCCGAAGACCTCCTCCCAGCCGCAGGACATGTTGGGCGTCACGTGGTCGAAGATCGTCGGGCCGACGAAGAAGCCGCCCTCGCAGCCGGGTACCTTCACGGCGCGTCCGTCGAGGACCAGCTGGGCGCCTTCGGACACCGACTTCTCGATCCAGCCGGCGACGAACGCTTTGTGCTCGGCGTCCACCAGCGGGCCCAGCTCCGTGGACTCCTCCCAGGCCGGTCCCATCTTGCGCTTGGCGGCCAGCTCCTTCAGGGCGGCCACCAGGTCGTCGGCGATGACCTCTTCGACGGCGATGACCGGCAGTGCCATGCAGCGCTGGCCGGCGCAGCCGAAGGCCGAGTTGATGATCCGCTGCGCCGTGGCGTAGATGGGAGCATCGCGCAGGATCAGGGCGTGGTTCTTGGCCTCGGTCAGTGCCTGCACCCGCTTCCCCGCCGCCGCCGCCGTCTTGTAGACGTGCGAGCCGACCTTCTTGGAGCCCACGAACGAGACGCCTCGCACGTCGGGGTGGGTGAGCAACTGCTCGGCCTCGTGGCGGGAGCAGGTGACCAGGTTGAACACCCCCGGCGGGAGGCCGGCGTCGTGCAGCAACTCGGCTATACGCATCGAAGTCTGCGGCACCGGCGAGGCGGCCTTCAGCACGAAGGTGTTCCCCGTGGTGACCGCCAAAGGCATCATCCAGCCCATGGGAATCATGCCGGGGAAGTTCCACGGGGCGATCCCCACGAAGACCCCCAGAGGCTCCCGGTAGGTCACGGTGTCGAAGCCACGAGACACGTTCATCAGCGAATCGCCCTGCATGGTCACCGGCAGAGCACAGGCCAGCTCCACCACCTCGATGACCTTGAGAATGTCGCCCCGCGCCTCGACGTAGGACTTGCCCATCTCGGTGGCAGTGAGCACCGCCAGGTCGTGGAGATTGGCCTCCAGCCGCTCCTTGAGGCGGTACATGACCTGCACCCGTGTGGGCAGAGGGGTGTCCCGCCACGCGGGGAAGGCCGCCGCGGCCGCCGCTACGGCGCTGTTGACTTCTTCGGGGGTGCAGCGCGGCGCCTCGGCCATGACCTCGCCGGTGCTGCTGTTGGTGATGGGATACCACTCTTCGGTGGCCGAATCGCGCCACTGGCCCCCGACGAAGTACTTCAGTCTCTGGGTCATTCACTCTCCTCAGTAGTCTCGCGGCGGGCTTCTCCGGGCATCGGCCCGCGGCCCGCCGCGGGGTCAAGGCTCTTGCCGATCGCTACTTCTTGCCCCCGGCCGCCACCAGGCCGGCGATGGCCTGGCCGACCTCGTCGGTGGTGTTGGTCCCTCCCATGTCTCGGGTCTTGACCTCGCCGGCGACGAGCACGGCCTTGACCGCGTCGCCGATGGCGTCCCCGGCGGCGTGTTCGCCGATGTGTTCCACGAGCATCCGCATCGCTTCGATCGAGGCGATGGGGTTGACCCGGCGCTGCCCGGCGTACTTGGGGGCGGAGCCGTGGATGGGCTCGAACATCGACGGGTAGCGCCGCTCCGGGTCGATGTTCCCTCCGGCGGCGAAGCCCATTCCGCCCTGGAGCATGGAGCCCAGGTCGGTGATGATGTCGCCGAACAGGTTGGAGGCCACGATCACGTCGAACCACTCCGGATTCTTGACGAACCACATGGTGATGGCGTCGACGAGCGCCTTGTCGGTGGCTACATCGGGGTAGCCGGCGGCCACCTCATCGAACACCTGGTCCCAGTAGACCATCGAGTAGTTGAGCGCGTTCGACTTTGAGCAGTTGGTGACCTTGCCCACCTTGCCATCGGCGCCGCCCGCCAGCTTCCGGCGGGAGCGGGCCAGCTCGAAGGCGTAGCGCATGATCCGGGACATGCCCTTGTGGGTGAAGATGCCGGTCTGCACGGCGAACCCGTCCGGGGTGCCCCCCTTGAAGATGCCGCCCAGCCGGGAGTACTCGCCCTCGGTGTTCTCCCGCACTACGGCGAAGTCCACCGTCTCCGGGGTGGCCGTGCGCAGCGGCGTGTCGACCCCGGGATAGAGGCGGATGGGCCGCAGGTTCACGTACTGGTCGAACCCCTTGCGGATTCCCAGCAGCATCTCCAGGGAGACGTGATCCGGGATCTTGTTGGCGTCCCCGATGCAGCCCAGGAAGATGCCGTCGAACCGGCTCAGGGTGTCGAGCGCGTCGGCGGGCATCATCGCCCCGTCCTTCAGGTAGCGGTCACAACCCCAGTCGAACCACTCT
>JALOLI010000105.1 GCA_025456165.1 Acidimicrobiia bacterium
GACGAGGCGCAGGTGATGCGATGGGTCGCCGTGCACCCGCGCCGCCACCGGGCCCACGGCCGCCCGGGTATCCGGGACCACCAGCGCAGGCCCTCCGTCCCCCGGGTCCTCCTCGACGCAGACAGCCGGTGACCCGCCGGCGCGCGCCTGCGGCACGAACCGGTGCCCGTCGACGGTGAAGCCCCGCACGGCGACGAACAACACTCCCGGGCCGGCAGCCCGGGAGTCGTGGGCCACCTCGACCACCGGCGTGGCCGGGTCGCCGATCACCCATCCGCCCGTCAGGACCGCCAGTTCTCCGAGAGTCACCGGCTCAGGGGGCATCAGGAGGCACCCCCAGTTGGTGGAGGGCAGCCAATGCCACCGCCGCGAAGACCGGCGCCGCCCCCTTCCCCCCGCTGGCATCCTCTCGAGGGGCATCCAGCACCACGGCCACCACGATCCGGGGGTCGTCGATCGGAGCCATGCCGATGAACGACGCCATCACGTCCTCGTCGCTGTACTCGCCGGTCCCGCTGAGGTACTTCTTCGTCGTCCCCGTCTTGCCGCCCACCCGGTAGCCGCCCACCGCCGCCAGCGACCCGGTCCCCTCTTCCACGACTGCCGCCAGCATCTCCCTTATCCGCCGGGCGGTTTCCACCGAGACGGCCCGCCGCTCCGCCGGCTCGGTGAGCACCCGGCTCCCCTGCCCGTCGACCACCTCGGCCACGAAATGAGGCTGGACCCAGACTCCGTCGTTGGCGATGGTGGCGTAGGCCGCCGCCATCTGCAGGGCCGTCACCGACACGTGATACCCGATGGAGGTGCCCGCCACGCAAGTGGTGACGCACCAGTCCTCCGGGGGCTGCAGCACCCCTCCGGCCTCTCCGGGGAAGTCGATGCGGGTCGGCCGGCCCTGCCCGAAGGCCACCATGAACTCGTGCAACCGCCGGGCCCCCAGCATCTCCCCCAGCAGGATGGTGCCCAGGTTCGAGGAATGGGCCACGATCCCGGTGACGGTGAGCCGATTGGGGTGCTCGGTGAAGTCCTGGAACACCGTGTCGAGGATCTCGATGTGCTCCGGGATCTCGAGCACCGTGCCCGGTTCCACCAGGCCGGCTTCGAGGGCGGCGGCCACCGTGATGAGCTTCTGGGTCGATCCGGGCTCGAAGAGGTCGGTCACCGCCCGGTTGCGCACCCGCTCGGGCACCAGCGACGCCCGCTCCGTCGGATCGAAGCCGGGGAGGTTCACGATGGCCAGCACTCCCCCCGTCGTCGCGTCCAGTACCACCACGGACCCGGCGGCGGCCCCGGTCCGGTCGATGGCCTCCTGCAGCGCCTCGGCGGCGGCGAACTGGATGGAGGTGCGCAGCGTCAGGACGAGGTCGCTGCCCGGCTCGGCCGGGACCACCGAGTACTCCCCCTGCGGGATGGTGCGGCCCGCCGGGTCGCGCTCCACCCGCAGCTGCCCGGGCGTCCCGGCGAGCAGCGCCTCGTAGTGCAGTTCCAGGCCCTCGAGCCCCTCGTTGCTGTCGGGTTGCACGAACCCCACGATCTGGGCGGTGAGGGACCCGGCCGGGTAGACGCGCTTGGGCTCGTTCAGGAAGAAGATCCCCGGCAAGTCGGCGGCCTCCACCAGCGCTGCGTCGGCGGGATCGAGCTGCCGGGCCACGTAGACGAAGGTGCCGTCCGAGGAGAGCAGCTGCTCGACGACTGCCGGGTCCTGTCCCGTCAGCGAGGCCAGGTACACCGCCTCGACGGCCGGGTCGGTCACCTCCCTGGGATTGGCGTACACCGTGACGGAATCGACGGTCAGGGCCAGCTCCCGCCCTTCGGCGTCGAAGATGGTGCCCCGGTCGGCGGCCAGGGTCTCGGTGTGCAGGCGCTGGTCCAGGCCCCGAGCGGCGTACTCGTCGGCCCGCGTCCCCTGGACGACCACCAGGCGATAGCCCACCCCCAGCCAGGCCAGGGTCAGCGCCACGCCCACCATGACCAGGCGGGCGTTCAGGCCACGCGGCCGCCGGGGAGTGACGAGGGGAGGCTGGGCCACGTCACCCTCCCTCCCGTTCCGTCGGGGTCATGGCTGCGCTCCCAGCAACGCCTTGAGGTCCGCCCAGCGATCCTCCGCTCCGCTGCTCGAGGACCCCATGCCGGGGACCTCGATGGTCTGCACGCTCACCGGGTAGACCATCCCCATCTCCTGGGCGCGGGCGACGATCCTCTCGGGGGCCTGCAGTTCCGCGGCTTCCAGCCGGAGCTGCCAGTAGCGAGCCTCCTCGACCTCCATCTGCCGGTGCACCTCCTGGAGCACGAAGGCCGAGTGGTCGAGGGCGATGCGGGAGTAGATCAGCAGGAGGAAGGCCGCCGTCAGCAGCACCGTCAGCAGCAGCCAGGCCCCGACGCGGGGACGGCGCCGCGCCTGGGCCCCCACCAGGACCCGCAGGCCGGGCCCGCCGGGAAGGGGCAGCGGCTGGGCGGGAGCGGTCACGAGTGCACCTTCTCCGCCGCCCGCAGCCGAGCGCTGCGCGCTCGCGGATTGGCCGCAACCTCGGCTTCGCCGGGGACCAGCGGGTGCCGGGTGAGCAGGCGCAGCGCCGCGGTGCGCCCGCAGCCGCAGACCGGCAGATCGGGCGGGCAGACGCAGCCCACCGCCCCGGCGGCGAAGCGCCGCTTCACGATGCGGTCCTCCAGCGAGTGGTACGAGATCACGGCTACCCGGCCTCCCGGGTGCAGCAGGGCCAGGGCGTCGTCGAGACCGTCGGCGAGGGCTCCGAGCTCATCATTGACGGCGATGCGGAGCGCCTGGAAGGTCCGCCGCGCCGGATGAGCCCCGCGCCGGGCGTGCGCCGGGACGGCAGCGGCGACGATCCCGGCCAGTGCTGCGGCGTCGTGCACGGGCCGGGAGCGGACGATGGCGGCGGCGATGCGGCGGGCGTGGGGGTCCTCCCCGTAGCGCCGGATGACTCCGGCGAGCCGGCCCTCGTCCCATTCGTTGACCAGGACTTCTGCAGTGAGCGCGCAATCCTCTCCCAGGCGCATGTCGAGAGGCCCGGAGCGGTGGTAGGAAAGCCCTCGGTCCCCCAGGTCGAGCTGATGTGACGAGACCCCCAAGTCGAAGAAGGCAGCAGAGATTTCATCGACTCCCACTCCTCTCACCAGATCGCTCAGATTGCGGAAGTTGCCCGCCAAGAAGGTGACCTGCGGTCCCAGGGCCGCCGCCTGGGCGGCGGCATCCGGGTCGCGGTCGATGCCGATCAGCCGGATGTGCGGGTGGGCTGCCAGCAGAGCCCGGGCATGGCCCCCTCCACCGAAGGTGGCATCGACCACCACTCCCCCGGCGGGAGGTTGCAGCAGGCCGGCGACTTCCGCCGCCAGCACCGGCACGTGGTAGTGAGGATCCGACCGGCCCATCATCAGCCCCCCGGAGCGCTGGCGCCAAGTAGGAAGCGGGCGGAGCAAGGGGCATTCCACATGGCATCCGGGAGGCTGATGACGGGTCGGGCGCGACCCCGGGGGCGAGGTGAGCCATTCAGCTTTCCCTCCCTCCGGAATCGGTGTTGGCGTAGGTTTCGTCGTTCTCTTCCTGGCGCCGCGCATAGGTGGCGGCGTCCCAGATCTCGATGTGGTCGTTGACGCCCACGATGACCACCTCGCGCTCCAGGCCGGCGTAGGCGCGCAGGTGCGCCGGCAAGGCGAGCCGGCCATGGGCATCCAGGGGCTGGTCGGTGGCCCCGCCGTAGAAGGATCGGGCGAAGTTGCGGGCGCGCTGCTCGGTCCGCTCGTGGCTGCTCTGCCGGGCGGCCTCGGCCTCGAACCCGGCCGTGGTGAACACGAAGAGGCAGTGGTCCAGCCCCTTGGTGGTGACGAGCCCGTTCTCCAGATCGCGACGGAACCGGAAGGGCATGACGACCCGTCCCTTGGCATCCAGTGTGTGGTTGTGCTCGCCCAGGAACACAGCCGCCGCCTCTCCGTCGCTCCTCCGGCCTCCCATTGGAGGCCCCCGGGCGGGCGGGGCATCCACCCCGCACCGCAGTTCTCCCACTGCGCGCCACTTTAGACCCTTTTGGCCCACTGTCAACCCCTTCGGCACCCCGCGGTCGCCCCGCCCCTCCCCCGGGAAGGGCGGGGCGGTAACCTGCGCGCCGTGCTGGAGGGACGGCGGATCCTGGTGACCGGAGGGTCTTCGGGAATCGGCCGCGCCCTCGTGCTGGCCTATGCCGCCCACGGGGCCTCGGTCTTCGCCGTCGCCCGCAACGAGGAGGCGCTGCGCCTGGTTGCGGCCGTCGCTCCCGCCGGCCGAGTGGCTCCCATCGCCGCCGACCTGGCATCCGAATCCGGCCGCCGGGCGGTGGCCACCGGGATCGCTCACGCCGGCGGCGCCCTCGACGTGGTGGTACACGCCGCCGGGACGCTGGGCCCGGTCGGGCCGCAAGCCCACCTGGAGGCCTATCCCGCCCCGGAATGGCAACGCGTCCTGGAGGTCAACCTGAACGCAGTGCACTTCCTGCACCAGCACGTGGCCGGATTCCTCGCGCACGGCCACCACCCCGCCGTCATCGGGCTCTCGAGCACCGTGGGCCGCCAGGGACGCGCCGGCTGGGGCATGTACGCCGTCTCCAAGCATGCGCTGGAGGGTTGGCTGCAGGTGCTGGCCGACGAGTGGGGCGAGCGGGGCCGGGTCTACTCGGTCAATCCCGGCGCCACCCGCACGCCCATGCGGGCCGCGGCCGCGCCCGGGGAGGATCCTGCCACCCTGCCCCGCCCGGAGGACATAGCCCCGCTCTTCCTACGGCTGGCCCATCCCGCGGCGCCCGAGCCCTCCGGTGCCCGGCTCGAGGCCCGCCCCTGGATCGGCCGCGATCCCTGGGAGGGGCTGGGCACCTGAGAAGGAGCCCCAGCGACTGTTCCGGGGCTCCAGAGCCGATGCCAATCCCTAGAGTGACCCCCGTCAGCGGCGAGGAGGAGTAGTGACCAGTCCAGAGCAGCGCACGAGTGCGGTCCAGGAGAAGAAGACCCCGAACCTGTGGGTTGGCCCCCTGTTCTTCTTCCTGGTGCTGCTTGCCCCCACGCTAATCCTGATCTTCTCCAATACCGAGAAGAAGGAGCTCAGATTCTGGGGCTGGGCATGGGAAGCCCCACTCTGGCTGATCCTGCTGGCCACCTTCCTGGCGGGCATCATCCTCAGCCGTCTGTTCGGCTGGGTGTGGCGGGCCTTCCGCAAGCGCCGGGGTCGCATCCGGGCCGACCTCCAGGCCGCCGACCGCGTCTCGGGCACCTAGCCGGCCGTCCCTTCAGAC
>JALOLI010000106.1 GCA_025456165.1 Acidimicrobiia bacterium
AACCGGCGGTCAGCCCGCCGTGTCATGATGCACCCCACCCGCCCGAGGAGGCACCCGTGAGACCTGGAGGCTTCGGCGCCATCGGCGCCGCCGGACCCGTCTTCTTCTTCAGCGCCTGGATCGTGATGATGTTCGCCGGCGTCGTGTACGACGAGATAGGCATCGCGGCCTTCGGCTACGTGGACTCCATGAAGGTGACCATCGCCCTATGGCTCGTCGTGGCCCCGTTGGTGGGGACGGCGGCCTCTCGCTGGAGCCCGGAGAAGAAGAGGTAGGCGGCCTCCATCGCGCTCTCGCCCTCACCCCCATCCCTCTCCCGGCAAGCCGGGAGAGGGAGCTTCACTTCCCCGACCGCCTATCGCGAGCCGGCTGCACCCGTGAGGGCGAAACGCAACAACGCCCGCCGACGCCCTAGTCGACGAGCCGGCCCTCCATGCCGCCGGCCACCACCACGACCTGGCCGGTGACGTGGCCCGAGAGGGTGTCGCTGGCCAGGGCGACCACGTGCGGGGCGATGTCCTCCGGCCGGGCGATCTTCTTGAGGGCCATGGTGGCGGTTATCCGGGCGACCTTGGCCTCGTCCAGCCCCTTCTCGCCGATCATGGGGGTGAGCGTCCACCCGGGCGCCACCGCGTTGACCCGGACCCCGATCCGGGCCGCCTCGTTCTTCAGGCTCAGCAGCAGGCCGGTCAGGATCGCCCCTTTGGCCGCGGCGTAGTCGGCGTGGCCGGCCTCCCCGAAGATCCCGGCAGTCGATCCCACCAGCACCAGGGCGCCGGAGCGGGTCACGGCGGCGTGCCGCAGGAACGCCCGCGCCGTGAGGAAGGTGGCTCGCAGGTTGGCGCCGAGGGTCTCCTCCCAGCGCTCGAGGGGCATCTCCCAAACGGGCACGTCGGCCGCGGGCCAGATCCCGGCCGAGGCGACGCAGATGTCGAGTCGTCCCAGGGCCGCGGCCGCCGCCGGCACCAGGGCGTCGGTCTCGGCTTCGCGGCGCAGATCCGCCCCGAGGGCCACCCCGTCGAATTCGGCGGCCAGGCTCTCGGCCGCGGCCCGGGCGGTGTAGTAGTGCACCGCCACCCGGCAGCCCTCGGCGGCCAGGGCCCGGCAGACCACGCGGCCGATGCCGCCCGAGCCGCCCGTCACCAGGGCTGCTTTCCCGCGGAGTCCGCTGTCCATGGGCCGAGTCTACGAAGGACCACTTGCCCTGGTGTCCGGCCGGAGCGCCCCGCTACACTTATTGCGAACGCTTCGCAGAAAGGGGGACCGTGCACATCCCCGATGGGTTCATCAACATCCCCACCTCCGCCGGCTTCGGGGCGGCCGCCGCCGGCGGTGTGTGGTACTCGATCCGCCGCGCCGCCCAACTGCTCGACGACCGGCGCATCCCGTTGGCCGGCCTGGTGGCCGCTTTCGTCTTCGCCGCCCAAATGGTCAACTTCCCGGTGGCGTCGGGCACCAGCGGCCATCTGATCGGCGGGGTGCTGGCTGCAGTCCTGGTCGGGCCCTGGCTGGGGGCCCTGGTGCTCACCGTGGTCCTGGTCGTGCAGGGCGTCTTCTTCGCCGACGGCGGCCTCAGCGCCCTGGGCCTCAACGTCTTCAACATGGCCGTGGTGGGGACGCTGGGCGGCTACCTCCTCTACCGCGGCCTCGTCGCTCTCCTGCCCAAGAACCGGCCCGGCACCCTCGTCTCGGCCGGTCTAGCCGCCGGCCTCTCGGTGCCGCTGGCGGCCTTCGCCTTCGTCCTCCAGTACGCCATCGGCGGCGAGGGCGGAGCGGAGCTGGCGACGGTGGCGGCGGCCATGGGCGGGGTGCACCTGCTCATCGGCATCGGCGAGGGCCTGATCACCGCGCTGGTGGTGGGAGCCGTCCTCGGCACCCGCCCCGACCTGGTAGCCGCGGCCCCGAAGGTGGAGGTCATGGCCCATGGATAGGCGCCTGTGGTGGTTCTTGGGGATCGGATTGCTGCTCGCCCTGCTCGTGGCCGGGGTCGTGAGCGGCTTCGCTTCGGGTGACCCCGACGGCCTGGAGCGGGTCTCGATCGACGAGGGCTTCGACGAGGCCGCGGCCGACCACGCCCTGGCCGACTCCCCCCTCGCCGACTACGCGGTGGAGGGCGTGGATGACGGCCGATTGAGCACCGGCCTGGCCGGCATCATCGGCGTGGCCATCACGCTGGCCGTCTCCGGAGCCCTCTTCTATGGGATCCGCCTCTACGGCACGGCCCGCAAGGGCAAGGAAGCCTCCTGAACCAGACCCACGTCCACGCTCTCTACCGGCATGCCGAAGGACCACTGCACCGCCTGCGCCCCGAGGTCAAGTTGGCGGCCACGCTGTTCTTCGTCATCGCCGTCGTGGCGACGCCGCGGGAAGCCTTCTGGGCCTTCGGCGCCCACGCCGCCCTGGTGGCGGCGGCGGCGGCGGCCGGGCGCCTCCCGCCGGGCTTCCTGCTGCGCCGCCTCCTGATCGAGGTCCCGTTCCTGCTCTTCGCTGTGTTCCTGCCCTTCGTCGGCCGGGGAGAGCGGCTCGAGGTGATCGGCCTGTCGCTGTCCCGCGAGGGCCTGTGGGCCGCCTGGAACATCCTCGCCAAGGCCACACTGGGGGCGGCGGCTTCGGTGATCCTGGCCTCCACCACCCGGGTCCCCGACATCCTCAAGGGCTTCGCCCGTCTCCGCTTCCCGCGCGTCCTCACCGCGATGATGGGGTTCATGGTCCGCTATCTCGACGTGGTAATCGGCGACCTGGGCCGCATGCGCGTCGCCCAGCAGTCCCGGGCGTATCAGCCGCGTTGGTTCGGCCAGGCCCGGGCGCTCGGCGCGCTGGCGGGCACCCTGTTCGTGCGCTCCTACGAGAGGGGAGAGCGGGTGTACTTGGCCATGCAGGCCCGGGGCTATCGAGGGGAGATGCCGGAGCTAGAGGCGGCCGCCGCCCCGGCCGGGCAGTGGCTGACGGCGGCGGCCGTCGTCGCCCTGGCCGCCGCCGTGGCGGCCCTGGGCTGGGTCCTGCGATGAGCGTCCCCACGATCTCGCTGCAAGGCGTGGCCTTCGCCTACCCCGACGGCCGGCGGGCCCTGGACGGAGTGGACCTGCACATCCATCCCGGCGAACGGGTAGCCCTGCTGGGGCCCAACGGCGCCGGCAAGACCACCCTGGTGCTCCACCTCAACGGCATCCTGCTGCCCCAGCAAGGGACCGTCGAGGTGGCCGGCATCCCGGTCACCAGAAAGCACTTCGTGGACGTGCGCCGCCGGGTGGGCCTCGTCTTCCAGGACCCCGACGACCAGGTGTTCATGCCCACGGTGCACGAGGACGTGGCCTTCGGCCCGGCCAATCTGGGCCTGAGAGGAGCCGAACTGGAGGCCCGGGTCGAGATGGCCCTGGCGGCGGTGGGCATGCAGGAGCGAGCCCGCCGTGCCCCTCATCACCTCTCGTACGGCGAGCGCCGCCTGGTGGCCATCGCCACGGTGCTGGCCATGGAGCCGGAGATCCTGGTGCTCGACGAGCCCTCGGCCAACCTCGACCCGGCCGGACGGCGCGAACTGGCCGAGGTGCTGCGCCGGTTGGGCCTCACCATGCTGATGGTCACCCACGACCTCCCTTACGCGCTGCAGTTGTGCGACCGGGCGGTGGTGATGAGCGCCGGCCGGATCGCTGCCGACGGGCCGATCGAGGAGATCCTGGCCGACGCGCCGCTCATGGCCGCCCACCGTCTCGAGCTGCCCCTGGGCTTCGACCTGGGCCTCATGCTCCGCATCAGGGGCGAGGCGCAAGGCCGGGGCCGGCCCGGGGACTGAGCGCCGGCGAGCAGGGTGAGCTTCGCCTGGCAGCGGCACCGGGCGTACACTCGCCGCACTCACCTACGGAGGCTCAGTTGGCCTACTACGAAACTCCCCCTCCTCCCCCGGCTCCTCCCGCAGCGCCCGCCGGTGCCTCGTGGTGGCGCAGCCCGATGGCCTTGTTCCTCATCGGCATCCTGATCGCCGCGGCCATCGCCGTGCCGGTTCTGCTCATCGTGCTCGGGGGCGACGACGACTCCACCGCGGCGTCGTCGACCAGCACCTCGGCCGGCACCTCCACCACCGCCGGTGGCTCCACCACTGCCGGGAGCTCCACGACCTCGTCGAGCACCCCGACCAGTACGTCTTCGACCACCTCGTCCACCACGTCGTCCACGACGTCGTCCACGACGTCGTCCACGACGACCACCACCACCTCGGGCGCCCTGGAGCTGGACTACAGCCTTGCTGCCAACTACGAGGAGTTCGACCTGGTCACCGGGTTCCTCCCCGACCCCTGGGAGAGCCCGGCGCAGTCGGGCGGGTCCGTGGATGTCTCCTACCTGGACAGTGGCTGCAGGGGATGGGCGAGCGCCGCCCCGGATTTCGAGGTCAACTACACCGGCGGGGACTCCTCGCTGCGCTTCTACTTCATCGCCGACAACCCCACCGATGACACCACCCTGATCATCAGCAATCCCGGCGGGGACTGGGTGTGCGGCGACGACTCCTACGGCACGCCCCATCCCACCGTCGACTTCCTGGGCACTGCCCCCAACGGGGTCTACGACGTCTGGATCGGGTCCTACACCCAGGGCGAAGCCATCGCCGGCACCCTCTACATCACCGAGCTCGACGCCAACCACCCGTAGGCCGGCAGCCATCGGCTTCTCCGGGGCCGCCCTGCGGGGCGGCCCCGGCCTTCAGGGGGTAGGCGAATAGGTCCGCCACAGGGTCCGATGCCGCCAACCACAGGCCGGCATCGGGCGAGGGGCGGCGGCCTATTGGCGCACCCCCTTAGCGACCCCCTGGTCCGGCAGCGGTGCCGGGGGAGCGCGGCCGGCCCCGTCTGCGGTGAGGGGACGGCGCGATGGCTTTCCGCGGCGAGCCGAGGTACCTTGCCCTCATGCCCATGCGCCACTTCACCCCGGGCCTCTTCGCCTTCCTGCGCGACCTGGCCGAGCACAACGACCGCGCCTGGTTCAAAGCCAACCAGACCCGCTACGAGGAGCAGGTCCGCCTCCCGGCCCTCGCCTTCATCGAGGATCTGGCCGACCCCCTCCTGGCCATCAGCCGCCATCTCACCGCCGATCCGCGGCCTCTCGGCGGGTCGCTCTTCCGCATCCAGCGCGATACGCGCTTCTCCAAGGACAAGACGCCCTACAAGACCCACACCGGCATCCACCTCCGCCACGTGGCCACCCGCGACGACGTGCACGCCCCCGGCTTCTACCTGCACCTGGAGCCGGGCAACTGCTTCGCCGCGCCCTACGCCATGGGCGAGGGCAATCCGCTCGTTCGACCCCCCCAGGGCTTCGCCCCCGACCACCCCTTGCTCGACGACCTCCGGCGCCGCGACTTCACCGCCTCCACCCGGCTCACCCAGGCCCGGGTGACCGCCCCCGGGTTCCTGGAGGACTACGCGGCCACGATGCGCGCCGGGGCGCCATTCCTGCGCTTCCTCTGCCAGGCCGTCGACCTGGCCTTCTAGGGGAAGGCGGGAATCTTCGGGCGGCCTGGCGCCGGAGGCCGGGCGGCGCGCGTCCCCCTCAACAACGCCCCGGAAGCGTCCGATAGGCATGCCATGGCGCAAGCAGCGGCAGCGCGCGGCCCGTCGCCGGGCACCAACTCGGCTCGAACGCGTCGCGCCCTCCCCGTGGTGCTGCTCCTGGTCGTCGCCGGCGCCTCCATCGTCGAGGTGCTCTCCCATCACAGCACCTGGCCCTGGGTGGCCGCCACCGCGCTTTCGGCCGGGATCGCGGCAGCCTCGTTCGCCATCTACCACCACCACGATCAGCGCTACCGCAGCCTCCTCGACAGGGTCCCGGTCGGGCTCTACCGGACGGCCCCCGACGGGCGGATCGCCGACGTCAACCCCGCCCTGGCGCACATCTTCGGCTTCGAGACCCCCGAGGAGATGCTGGCCGGACCGGCCCGCTCGGTCTACGCCGACCCGGCCGATCGCGATCGCTGGGTGACCCAGGTCAACGGGGCTGAGGGGCCCGTCGAAGCGGAGTTGCGCATGCGCCGCCGTGACGGGACCATCATCTGGGTCCGGGACCGGGTGGTGCCGGTCCGGGACCGGCGCGGTCGGGTGGCCTACTACGAGGGCCAGTTGGAGGACGTGACCGACGAGAAGCGGCACCGCGAGGAGATCGAGGCCGCCCTGCGCTCCAAGATCGAGCTGATCGGCACCGTCAGCCACGAGCTGCGCAACCCGCTCACCTCGATAGTCGGCTACGCCCACCTCCTCACCGAGGCGCGCCAGCCGGGCTCCCCGGAATACTCCGAGATGGCGGCCGTGGTGAAGCAGCAGGCCGAGGATGTGGTCGACATCGTGGAGGACCTCCTGACCGCAGCTCAGGCCGACGCCGGCACCCTGCGCGTGGTCACCGCCCCCCTCGACTTGGCCGGAGAGGTGAGCCGGGCCCTGGCCGGGCTCGCCGGCCGCCACGCCGGCACTCTCGAGGTCGAGACGCCGCCCGCCCCGGCCGTGGGCGACGCGATGCGGGTGCGCCAGATCGTGCGCAACCTGGTGACCAACGCGATCGTCCACGGCGGCGAGCACATCCGCGTGACCACCAGCCGCCGCGCCGGGCAGGCCCGCCTCACCGTGGCCGACGACGGTCCCGGCCTGGCCCCGGGCGACGAGGAGCGGGTGTTCGAGCCCTTCCAGCACGGCAATCGGGAGGCCCGGGGCCACAACTCGGTAGGCCTGGGCCTGACCATCTCCCGCCAGTTGGCCCGCCTCATGGGCGGGGATCTCACCTACCGCCGCGAGGGCGGCACGACCGTGTTCCGCCTGGTGCTGCCCGGCCGACCGGCCTCGCCGGCCCGGGCCGAGCGCTCCCTCCGCGTCGGCGCGCCCGTCGGCTGAGCCGCCTCCCCTCTCCCGGCGTCCGGACGCGGTACGCTCCGGCTCGAGGAGAAAGGCATGGGCAAGCACCACAAGAAGCGCTGGTCCGACATGAGCCCCGGGCAGAAAGCCGCCACCATTGCAGGCTCCGTCATCCAGATCACCCTGCTCGCCGCCGCCCTTTGGGACATCTCCCAGCGGCCCGCCGCCGGGATCAAAGGCAGCAAGAAGGCCTGGACGGCGGCCTCGTTCG
>JALOLI010000107.1 GCA_025456165.1 Acidimicrobiia bacterium
CCGACGGCGCCGTCCCCCGCCTCCGCTCCGTGACCCTCCCGGCGGCGAGCGCTGGATTCGGGCCGCCGCTCCCTTAACATGCTCCCGGCCGGGCAGACTCCCCGGCCGATCGAGCGGTAAGGGCCCATGGAATTCCTCTCCAACATCGTGGACTTCGTCCTCCACATCGACGTCCACCTGAGCGAGTTGATCGCCGACTTCGGCCTGTGGACCTACGTGATCCTGTTCCTCATCATCACCGCGGAGACCGGCCTGGTCATTGCCCCGCTGCTGCCCGGCGACTCGCTGTTGTTCGCCGCGGGGACCTTCGCCGCCCGGGGCGACCTCGAGGTCTGGGTCCTCTTCTTCAGCCTCAGTGTCGCCGCCGTGATCGGCGACGCCCTGAACTACGCCGTAGGGCGTTACCTGGGGCCCAAGCTCTTCCGCAAGGAAGGCTCGCGCTTCCTGAAGAAGGAGAACCTCGACCGCACCCACGACTTCTTCGAGAGGTACGGACCCGCGACGATCATCATCGCCCGCTTCCTCCCCATCGTGCGCACCTTCGCCCCCTTCGTCGCCGGCATGGGCCGGATGGGCTACCCCCGCTTCCTCACCTACAACGTGATCGGCGGCGTGGGCTGGGTGTCCCTGTTCGTCTTCGCGGGCTACTTCTTCGCCAGCACCCCGTTTGTGCAGAAGCACTTCGAGCTGGTAATCCTCGGCATCGTCCTGGTGTCCGTCGTGCCCACCACCATCGAGGTGATCCGCCGCCGGCGCAAGGCGAGCCGGGAAGCGGCGGCCGCCGCCGTGGCGGAACCCGCCCCCGAAGAGGTCTGAGCGCCCGCCCCCAGCAGAGCCGGCCCCAGTCTCACCCCTCAGCCAGGCCCCAATCGGCAGCCAGTTCCTCCATGATCCTCGATGCCAGCCGCTGCCCCCCGGCCGCCGTGTAGTGAATGCCGTCGGCAGAGCGCACCGTGACCGGGTTCCCCTCGGCATCGGCGAGGTCGATGGCGAATCCTCCCTCCTCACCCTGGAAGAGCCGGTACGCCTCGATGAACCGCGCTTCCAGAAGCAGGGCGGCCTGCTCCCGGATTATCCGGCTGATGTGCCGCATACGGGAGTCGTAGTTGGGGGTGCCCATGATCGGCTGCCCCACCCAGTAAACACGGCGCGATAGCGTCAGCAGCTGGTCCGTGAACCCCCCCACGAGGGCGGTGTACCGGGCGTCCCATTCCGGAGTGCCGAAGGCCAGCCACCCATCGGGAGAGGCCATCCCCTGCCCATCGTTGGCCCCCAGCAGGACCACGACCACCTCGGGGGTGAGGGGAGGAGGGTTGCCGGCGACGAACACCGGCCAATCGAAGATGTCCGGCCGGGCCAGGCCGGTGCCCCCCCAGGCCCCGACCGACACCCGCATCAGGCCGCTGGCCGCGCCCAGGGCGCGCAGGGCCGTGCCCACAGGCGGAGCGAGCGAGTCGCCGATCACCCACACCCGGAGGGGGGCGTCCGGCGTGACTTCCCGCCACCAGGCGGGCACCGTGGTGACGGTCGTCGTGGGCGGGAGCGTCGTGGTCGTGGGAGGGGCGATAGTGGTATCTGCGGGGGCGCTGGTGGTGGTGGTAGCTGAGGTGCCGGTGGTGGCCGGCGTGGTCGTGGTGCTGGTCACGGGAGGCGTGGTGGTGGAAGCCGTCGTAGTCGCCCCCGTGCCCCCCGCCGAGCACGCCGAACAGAGCAAGCCCAGTGCCAGCCAGGCTGCCGTCCGTGCCGGGAATCGCATCGTGGCCTCCGTCCTCTCCCGGGGAGGCTACCCCGGCCCTTCGCCCCCGCAGTCGGGCCGGGCCCCGCCCTGGCCGGCCGGGCAGCCTGCCCGGTCCCGTAGGCTGCGGGCCGCGTGACCTCCCGCCGGCCCTCTCGCCCATGATCGTCGTCGCCACCGCCCGGCGGATCTTCTCCTCGCTCCGCGTCCCCAACTACCGCCTCTACTTCGCCGGACAAGCCATCTCGCTGTCGGGCACCTGGATGCAGAGCGTGGCGCAGGGCTGGCTGGTCCTCGACCTGACCGGCTCCGGTACGGCCATCGGCCTCGTACTGGCCCTGCAGTTCCTCCCCGTCCTGCTCCTGGGGCCGCTGGGCGGGGTCCTGGCGGACCGCATCGACAAGCGCCGCCTCCTCCTGGGAACCCAGGTGGCCGCCGCCCTGCTGGCCGCCGCCCTGGGATTGCTCGTGCTCCTGGAAGTCGTCACTCTCTGGATGGTCTGCGCCATGGCTTGTGGCCTCGGCTTCGTGAACCTGGTGGACAACCCCACGCGCCAGGCGTTCCTGGGTGAGATGGTCGGGCCCGACGACCTAACCAACGCGATCAGCCTGAACTCCGTGCTGGTGAACCTGGCGCGAGTCGCCGGGCCGGCCGGCGCCGGGGCCCTCATCATCACCGTCGGGGTGGCGCCCTGCTTCCTGATCAACGCCGCCTCCTACCTGGCCGCCATCGCCGCCCTCTTGCTGATTCGCCCGGAGCGCCTCCGCCGCACCGCGCCGCGGCCGCGCGGCCGGGGCCAGTTGCGGGCCGGCTTCCGCTACGTGCGAGCCAACCCTGCCATCTTCATCCCTCTCCTGATGATGGCGGTGGTGGGCACCCTGGCCTACGAGTTCCAGGTCAGCCTGCCGCTGCTCGCCCGCTTCGCCTTCGGCGGAGACGCCGACACCTACGGGGCCATGACGGCTCTGATGGGCGCCGGGGCAGTGGTCGGCGGCCTGCTCACCGCCGCCGCCGGGCGGCGCGCCCCCACCGCCCTGGCCGCCATGGCCCTGCTCTTCGGCGCGGTGCAAAGCGTCGCGGCCCTGGCCCCCAACCGGGCCCTGGCGCTGGCCGCCATGGTCCCCCTGGGGGCTTCGTCCATCGCCTTTCTCGCCTTGGGCAACGCGACCCTGCAACTGGCCTCCGCTCCCGAGATGCGCGGCCGGGTGATGGCCCTCTGGGCGGTTGCCTTCCTCGGCTCCACGCCAGTGGGAGGTCCCCTCATCGGATGGATCGGCGGCCTCAACCCCCGCTGGGGCCTGGGCGTGGGAGGCCTGGCCACCCTGCTATGCGGCCTGCTGGCGTGGCGGCCGCTGGCGCGCCTCGCTCCCCCCGAGAACGCCCCCGCACCGGTTGCCGCGGAACCCGCCGGGCCCGACGCTCCGGCGTGAGGCCTCAGCGCCAGGACCAGAGCAGCGCCCCGGCGGCCAGATAGACCACTCCGCCGGCCATGGTCAGAAGGCCGGCTCCCCGGCGCCGGGGCGCCAGGAAGCGCCTCTCCCCGGTGAGGCCCTGCTCGGCCATCCGGCCCACGTTGGCCCCGGGCAGCATGTTGTCCGCCACCCGATCGGCCCCCGCCGTCAGGAACAGGCCCACCAGGATGAGGATCACCCCCGCCAGGATGAAGGTGCCGGCGAGCGAGCCGACCAGCCCGGCCGGGGTGGCCAGCCACCAGACGACGGCCACCGTCACCGCCGCTGCCAGGCTTCCGGCGGCCACCCGCATGAAGGGATGTTGCAGCACCTTCCCCGGAAGATACCCCCCCGACCGGATCATGGCGCGGACCGCTCAAGCCTCCGGGGGTCGATCCCAGTCCTGGACGTCCTTGCCCGCCTCCCGAGCCAGGATGTCGAGCGCGGCCCGGGCGCCGTCACCCGCCGAGATGATCGCCTGGCTGCGGCCCGGGCGGGCGCTGCGCCCGATCACGTAGACCCGGGGATGGGACGACCGGCCTTCCCCATCCACCCGGATGGCGCCGCTCTCCAACGCGGCCAGACCGAGGGACCGGGCCAGAACCGGGTTCTTGCCTTCGGAGAGGATCAGGTAGTCGCCCTCCTCGGTCGCCCCGCCGGAGAGGGTCGCCGTCACACCGCTCTCATCCGCCGCGACCCCCAACACCTCGACGGCCGCCAGGCGCGCCCCGGCCGCTTCCGCCTGGTCTCGGGCCACCTTCTGGAAGTCGCTGCCGGAGATCCCCGCAATCCCGAGGTAGTTGTTGAGATAGGCGTAGTGCATGGCGGTCTTGTCGAGGCCGAAGACCACAGCCTCATGACCGCCGCGGCCCAGGAAGAGAGCGGCGCTGAGCCCGCCCGGGCCGTCACCGATGATGATCACGCGTGCCAAAGCAGTACTCCTGTGATGGGTGCCCGGGACAACATCCCCGGGGCCCGACTGATTCCCGAGCGCGACCCGCCTCGGGCCGCCCGTCGGCCTGGCAGCGAGCCGCCCGCACCCCAACCCGGCGGGCTTTCCCGCCGCAAGTGCCCGTCGGGAGAGCCTGCTCCCCACCCGGCTAGTGTCGACCCGGATCGTAAAACGAGGCCGCATCATGCCGGAGACACCTGCCAAGCCCGCCCGCGTTCCCCCGCGGTGGTTCGTCCGCCTGTTCTGGTCTGCTCATCGCGGCGTCTGTCGCATCACCGGCGGCCGCTGGGGGCTGTGGCGCCCGAAGCCGGGGAAGTGGGGCGCCATGCGCCTGACCACCATCGGCCGCCGCAGCGGGCAGGAGCGCAGCGTCATCCTCGGCTACTTCGAAGACGGCCCGAACCTGGTGACCATGGCGATGAACGGCTGGTCCAGCGGCGAACCGGCTTGGTGGCTCAACCTGCAGGCTCAGCCCGAAGCGCGGGTCGACCTGGCCGGCGGTGGCCGCGCCGTCAGGGGAAGGGTCGCGACCGGCGAGGAGCGGGCCCGCCTCTGGGCGCGCTGGCAGGAGATCGACGAGAACCTCGACGCCTACGCGGCGCTGCGGTCCACCGAAACCGCGGTCGTGGTCCTCGAGCCGCAAAAGGCCGGCTGAGAGCTCGGAGCCCCCGCTCGCGGGCCGAAGAACCAGGGTGTCGGAGAGGGGACTCGAACCCCTACGCCCTATGTGGGCACAAGGCCCTCAACCTTGCGCGTCTGCCAATTCCGCCACTCCGACGGGCGCGGCGAGTATACCTGCGGCCCTCCGGCTCCCCGGGTGCCGCTTCCTGCCGCCTAGATGATCTTCTTGACCTCGGGGAAGTGGCAGGACACCCAGTGGTCCGGCTCGATCTCCCGAAGCTCCGGCACCATCTCCGAGCACACTCCCGGCGCCTGGGCGATCGGGCAGCGTGTATGGAAGCGGCACCCGCTGGGCGGGTTCACCGGAGAGGGGATGTCGCCTTCGAGCAGGATGCGCCGCCGCCGGCGCTCGACCTCCGGGTCGGGGATCGGCACCGCCGACAGCAGGGCGTGCGAGTACGGGTGCATCGGCCGCTCGTACAGCGTGTCCCGGTCGGC
>JALOLI010000108.1 GCA_025456165.1 Acidimicrobiia bacterium
CCGGCCCCGGCGGCTCCCGCCCCCGAGGAGGCCCCGCCGTCGCGGATCCTGCTGCGCCCCGGCGACCGGGTCGAAGACCCGAGCCGCCTCAGGTTGCGCATCGCCGAGCACATGGTGGCCAACCGGCGCACCGCGGCTCACGTGTGGACGGCGGTGGAGGCCGACTTCGAGGTGGTGGAGCGGGTGCGCCGCCGCCACCAGGAGGCCTTCAAGGCGAAGGAGGGCTTCTCCCTCACCTACCTGCCGTTCATCGCCCGGGCCACCGTCGACGCGTTGAACGCCTTCCCGGTGGTCAACTCCTCGTTCTACCTGGAGGAGAAGAAGGCGGTGCTCCACGGGACGATCAACCTGGGGATCGCCGTGGACCTCGACCAGCGCGGCCTGATCGTGATGAACATCCCCGCCGCCGACGGCATGCGGATGCGGGAGCTGGCCCGCCGCATCCGGGGGGTGGCGGAGAAGGCTCGCAGCGGGAACCTGACGCCGGACGACGCCGCCGGGAGCACTTTCACCATCACCAACCCCGGGCCCTACGGCTCGCTCATGTCGGCGCCGATCATCAACGTGCCCGAGGTGGCGATCCTCTCCACCGACACGGTGGCGAAGCGGCCGGTGGTGGTCACCGACTCCACCGGGGCCGACGCCATCGCGGTGCACCACGTGGGCTACCTGGGGCTGACCTGGGACCACCGGGCCTTCGACGGGGCCACCGCGGTGCTGTTCCTGCGCCGGATCAAGGAGATCCTCGAGACCCGGGACTGGGAGCAGGAACTGGCGTGACCCTGCTCCGGGCCCGCTGGCTGGGCCGGATGCCCTACCAGGAGGCCTGGGACCTGCAGCGGGCCTTCCTCGAGGGGCGCGCCTCCGGGCGCGCCGACGCGGACTACTTGCTGCTGCTGGAGCATCCCCCCACCTTCACTCTGGGGACGGGAGGAGACGCCGGCAACCTCCTGACCTCCTCGGAGGACCTGGCTCACCTGGGGGCTGAGGTCTTGCGGGTCGACCGGGGAGGCGACGTCACCTTCCACGGCCCCGGCCAGCTGGTGGGCTACCCCATCGTCCACCTGGGGGAGCGCCCCGATGTGGTGGCCTACGTGCGCCGCCTGGAGCAGGCGCTCATCGGCGCCCTGGCCGACCTCGGCGTCGAGTCGTGGGCGGAGCCGGGGTACACGGGGGTGTGGACCGAACAAGGCAAGGTGGCCGCCATCGGGGTGAGGACCTCTCGCGCCGTCACCATGCACGGCTTCGCGCTGAACGTGTCGGGCGATCTCGATTGGTTCCGCCACATCGTCCCGTGCGGCCTCGCCGGCCGCGCCGTGGCCTCGGTGAGCGGCGTGGCGGGGCGGCGGGTGTCCGTCGAGGAGATGGTGGCCGCCGTCATCCCTCGCTTCGCCGCCGTCTTCGGGCACGAGGCGACCGAGGTACAGCTGGCCGCCTTCACCCGGGGCGCCGGGAGAGAAGCCGGGTCCTTCGAGGTCGATCGCTTCGTGACCGCCGGGGCCCTCATGCCGCACGGGAAGGCCGCCCTGCCGGAGACGGTGGCGGGCCGGCTGCCGGGAGAGCCGGAGCGGCCCGACTGGATGCGAGTGCGCGCCGATCTGGGGGCCGGCTACCGGGAGGTCAGGGGCCTCGTGGACGGCCTCGCCCTGCACACCGTGTGCCGGGAGGCGGGCTGCCCCAACATCTACGAATGCTGGGCGGCGGGCACCGCCACCTTCTTGCTGATGGGGGAGGTGTGCACCCGGGCTTGCTCCTTCTGCGATGTGGCCACCGGCCGGCCGGGGCCGCTCGACCCGGGGGAGCCGGAGCGAGTGGCCGAGGCGGTGGCCCGCCTCGGCTTGCGCCACGCGGTGCTCACCTCGGTGGACCGGGACGACCTTGCCGACGGCGGGGCGGCCCACTTCGCTGCCGCCATCGGGCGCATCCGGGAGCGGGTGCCGGGGTGCGCCGTCGAGGTGCTGATCCCGGACTTCAAGGGAGACCCGGCCGCCCTGGCGACGGTGTTGGCGGCGCGGCCCGAGGTGCTGAACCACAACCTGGAGACCGTTGTCCGCCTGCAGCGGGAGGTGCGCACCGCCGCCTCCTATGGCCGCTCCCTGGCCCTGCTGGCCCGGGCCAAGAAGGCGGACCCGGGCCGGTTGGTGAAGTCGGGCCTAATGGTCGGCCTGGGCGAGTCCCGGGAAGAGATCCTGGGCGCCCTGGCCGACCTGCGGGCGGTGGGGGTGGACGTGGTGACCATCGGCCAGTACTTGCGCCCCACCGCCCGGCACCGGCCGATCGACCGGTACGCGACGCCGGAGGAGTTCGCCGCCTACCGGGACCACGGGGCCGCCCTGGGCCTGCCGCGGGTGGAGGCCGGCCCTCTCGTGCGGTCCTCCTACCACGCCGGGGAGGCGTTGGAGGCCGTCGGCTGAGGGGACCTCTGTGCCGGCGACACCGCCGCGCTGGTACGAGGCGCGTGGGTGCCGGCGGCTAGCCTCCGCCGGCGTGAGCACCTTCGACTATCCCGCCCGCCTCGAGCGCGCCCGGGCCCTGCTGGCCGCCCGTGGTGTGGACGCCCTGCTGCTTTCGGTGGGCGCCGACCTGCCTTACTTCACCGGCTACCGGGCCATGCCGCTGGAGCGGCTCACCATGCTGGTGCTGCCGGCCGATGGCCCGGCCACCCTGGTGGTCCCCGCCCTGGAGGCGGCGCGGGTCGTTCCTTGCCCCGAGGCGTTCTGCCTGGAGCCCTGGGACGAGGGCGAGGATCCGTTGGCGCAGGTGGCGCGGCAGTGTGATCCCGGCGGGCGCTTCGGCGTGGGAGATGGCACCTGGGCGGTGTTCTTGCTCGCCCTGCAGGAGCGGCTGCCCGCGGCCTCCTTCGTGCCGGCCTCGACGATCACGGGGGAGCTGCGCATGCGCAAGGAGGCGGGGGAGGTGGACCTGCTGCGCCGGGCCGGGGCGGCGGTCGACCGCGTGGTGGCGCGCCTCGACGGCGCCCGCTTCTCGGGCAAGACGGAGCGTCAGCTGTCGGCCGAGGTGGCCGCCATGGTGGTGGAGGAAGGCCACGAGACGGCCACCTTCAGCATCGTCGGCTCGGGGCCAAACGGCGCCTCGCCGCACCATGAGGCCGGGGACCGGGCGATTGGGCCGGGGGACGCCGTCGTGCTCGACTTCGGCGGCCGACTGCAGGGTTATCACTCCGACATCACCCGCACTTTCTTCGTGGGCGACCCGCCCGGGCGTTTTGGCGAGGTGTACGAGGCGGTGCGGGAAGCCCAGGAGGCCGGGGTGGCGGCGGCCCGCCCCGGAGTGCCCGCCCAGGAAGTGGACCGGGCGGCGCGGCGGGTGATCACGGAGGCCGGCTTCGGCCCCTTCTTCATGCACCGCACCGGCCACGGCATCGGCCTCGAAGAGCACGAAACGCCTTACATCGTGGAAGGCAACGGTCAGGCCCTGGAGCCGGGGATGGCATTCTCGGTGGAACCGGGCGTCTACCTGCCCGGGGAGTTCGGCGTCCGCATCGAGGATTGCGTGGTGGTGACCGACGAGGGGGCGGATCGCCTCAACCGGGCTCCCCGCGACCTGCACTTCGCCGTCTGAGAGTCCCCATCGATGGGCCCGGGCATCGTCGCCGCCCTCCAGGCCGCGGGCCCCGTTCCGACGGTGCTGGTTCCCCCGTTGATGCGTGTGCTGAGACGGACGCCGGGCGGTTAGCCTGAGCCGCCGCCGAACGAGCAGGGAATGGCAATGATCCGCAGCGTGGAGCAACTGGCCGCCGACACCATCCGGGCGCTCTCCATGGACGCCGTGCAGCAGGCCAACTCGGGGCATCCGGGCATGCCCATGGGCATGGCCGACCTCGGGGTGGTGCTCTGGACACGCTTCCTGAAGGTGGACCCGGCCGATCCCACCTGGCCCGACCGGGACCGCTTCGTGCTGTCCAACGGGCACGGGTCGATGCTCCTCTACAGCCTGCTCCATCTGGCCGGCTTCCCGCTGTCCCTCGACGACCTGCGCAACTTCCGCCAGTGGGGGTCGCCCACCCCGGGCCACCCGGAGCGCCACCCCGCCCTGGGAATCGAGACCACCACCGGCCCCCTGGGCCAGGGCCTGGCCACCGCAGTGGGCCTGGCCGCCGCCGAGGCGCATCTGCGGGCCGTGTTCGGGCCCGACCTGGTGGATCACCGCACCTTCGTCTTTGCCGGGGACGGGTGCCTGATGGAGGGCATCTCGTCGGAGGCGGCGTCGCTGGCCGGCCACCTGGGCCTGGGCCGCCTGATCGTCCTCTACGACGACAACCGCATCTCCATCGAGGGCCCGACGAGCCTGACCTTCACCGAAGACGTCGCCGGCCGCTTTGCCGCCTTCGGCTGGCAGGCCCTTGCCGTCGACGGGCACGACCGCGAAGCCGTAGCCGCCGCAGTTCAGGCCGCTCTGGCCGACGAGTCCCGGCCGTCGCTGGTCGCCTGCCGCACGCACATCGCCTACGGCGCGCCGACCAAGCAGGACTCGGCCGACTCCCACGGCTCGCCACTGGGGGAGGAGGAGATCGCCGGGGCCAAGAAGGCCATGGGCTGGCCGGTGGAGCGCCGCTTCGCGGTGGATCCGGCCGTCTACGCCTTCTTCCGGGAGGGCGTGGCTCGCGGGGCCGCCGCCCGCCGGGCCTGGGAGGAGCGTCGCGACCGCCGTTTCGCCGCCGACCCGGAGGCTGCCGCCCGCTGGCAGGCCTACTGGGAACCGGGCCGGGTGGAAGTGGGCCCGGTGAAGGGCTTCGAGGTGGGCCGGTCGATCGCCACCCGCGCCGCCTCGGGGAAGGTGATCAACGCCCTGGCGGCGAGGCTGCCCGGCCTCGTGGGCGGCTCGGCCGACCTGGCGCCCTCCAACAACACCCTGATCGCCGGGTCGCCCGACTTCCAGGCGGCCACCCCGGCGGGGCGCAACTTCCGCTTCGGGGTGCGCGAATTCGCCATGGGGGCCATGGTCAACGGCCTGTCGATCCACGGCGGCCTGCGCGCCTACGGCGCCACCTTCATGGTCTTCAGCGACTACCTGCGCCCGGCGATCCGCCTGGCCGCCCTCATGGAGGCGCCGTCCATCTTCGTGCTCACCCACGACTCGGTGCTGCTGGGAGAGGACGGCCCTACCCATCAGCCCGTCGAGCACCTCGCCGCCCTGCGGGCCATCCCCAACCTGTGGGTGGTGCGCCCCGCCGACGCCGGGGAGACCGCCGAGGCCTGGGAGCTGGCGCTCAACCGCCA
>JALOLI010000109.1 GCA_025456165.1 Acidimicrobiia bacterium
CGGCCTCTCGCCGCCCGAAGGACTCGACGCGCTCGTGGCTCTGCAGGTACCGGTCGTAGTCGGCCTCGGCCCCCGGGTCGTAAGCCGCCCGGGGCGGCAGGGCCCGCAGCACCTGCCGCAGCTGATCGACGAACTCGTCCCGCTGGGGCCAGGCCCGGGGCAAGACCACCACCCGGGCGGCGTTGCAGTTGTACCCGCTGTTGTGGGTGATCTGGGTGGCCACATCCTCGGCCCGCAGACGCAGCGCCCGTGCCGACCATCGCCCCGGCACCACGATCACCGGGCTCACATTCCCCAGCTCGCAGGTGATCGGCTTGTCGATGATGGGTACGCCCGATGCTTTGCGCGCCCCCGCATCCGGCCCCCACACCACGGCGTCGTAGGTGCCCGCCGAGCCGGTCAGGTGGATGCCGTCCACCGCCGGGTGGTTCACTAGATAGTCGCCGTTGTCGGCGCGACCGCCGTACACCGTGCGCACGAAGCCGGCCGAGATGAGGTCGGCGAACGCCCGCTCGAAGTGCGGCGCCATGTACTCGCTGACCCGGCTGAACTTGAGGAGGACCGTGCTGCCGTCCACAAACAGCTTTTGGACCACGTCGAGGGGGGTGATGGCTACCACGTTCCCCGCCCCCAGCACCAGCGACACCGCGGCCGGGGGGGTGATCCCCTTGGTGTAGAAGGCCCCCAGGTTGGCCTCCAGGTCGGCCCGGGCCACTTCCGGCTCCAGCCACACCCGGGCGCTCACCCCGGGGAAGATGAGCCGGTCGTAGGCAAAGGTCGGCACCACGCGCAGCGTCACCTGCCCGTCGGGCCGCACCGCCACGGCCGACTCGGGGAGCGGCACCCGGCCGGTGCGACGGATGCCCTCGAGGGTATCGAGGAGGAGGCGCAGGGTGTTCAGCATCGAGATGATCGTGGCCACCCACTCCTCCCCCGCCTGAACCGATCCCCACCCCTTGGCGGCGCAAGTGTCGGCTACCAGGCCGGGGGCGGCACGGTAGGTAGCGGCGAGCAGCGACCGCAGGTGGGCGATGCGCTCCCCCAGAGACAGGGCAGCCCACACCGGAGCACGCTCGGTGAGGGTCGCCAGGTGGCGATCGATCTCGGCGTGCGAGGTGGGCGGGCGAGGAGCGGGCGGCGCGGGCATGGGGGCTGGCATGGGCCGATGCTACGCGGCCGGGCCGCTGCCGGGCCGCTGCCGGCCCGCCGTCCCCGCTCCCCGGGGGTACGGGGGAATCGCTCCGGCGCCGCACCACGGCACAATGGCGCCGTGGGCACACCTCAGATCGTGATTCGCAGCGGGCATCCCGAGTTCCTCGACCTGCCCTGGGACCGGCCGCTTGCCGAGTGGGGCCACCCGCGCCGCCTCGACCTGCCCAAGGGGATCTCGCGCCACGAGGTCCAGTTCTTCGGGTACGACGACGGCATCTACGCGGTCAAAGAGCTGCCCCGGGCCCTGGCCCGCCACGAGTACGAGGTGCTGCGCCAGCTGGAGGAGATGGGAGCCCCCTCGGTGCGCCCCCTGGGCCTGGTGGAGCGGCCCTGGCTGGATCCCTACGAGGAGGCCTCGGCCGCCGTCGTCACCCGCTACGTGGAATACGCCTTCTCGTACCGGGAGCTGCTCTCCGGCTGGGGGTTCGGCGAGCGGCGCAACCAGATGCTCGACGCCTTCGCCGGGCTGCTGGTGGAACTGCACCTGCTCGGCTGCCATTGGGGCGACTGCTCGCTCTCCAACGTGCTCTACCGCTACGACGCCGGAGCGGTAGACATGACCATGGTCGACGCCGAGACGGCGCGCCTCTACCCCGTCCTCAGCAACGGGCAGCGGGAGGACGACCTCCAGCTCATGGTGGAGAACGTGGCCGGGGGCATGGCCGACCTGGCCGCCGAGCACGGCACCGACCTCGATCTGGCCGACCTCTTCCTGGGGGAGGACATCACCGCCCGCTACCACCCCCTGTGGTGGGAAGTCACCGGGGAGCCGGTGGTCGGGCGCGACGAGCAGTACCGCATCACCGAGCACACCCACCGGCTCAACGAGCTGGGCTTCGAGGTGGACGATCTGGTGCTCACCCCCCAGGCGGGCGGGAGCCGGATGCGGATGCGCCTCAAGGTGGCCGGGCGGAACTTCCACTCGCACCGCCTGCGGGAGCTGACCGGCATCGAGGCCGCCGAGAACCAGGCTCGCCAGATCCTGTCGGACCTGCGCTACTACGAAGCCACGGCAGCCTGGGATGCGCCCAGCGGCAAGCGGCTGGCCCCCATCCGTTGGCGGGTGGAGGTCTTCGAGCCGATGCTCGGCCGCCTGCGCGAGCTCGCCAACCGGGCGGCCATGGACCCGATCCAGGCCTACACCGACTTCCTGCATCACCGCTACCTGCTCTCCGCCGAGGCCCGCTGCGACATCCCCAACGAGGAGGCTTTCGCCCGCTGGCTCGAGGCCGGCCAGCCGGGCTACCCCCTCGGCTGATCCCTCAAGGCCACCCCTCGACCCGCCGATGCCCCGGGCATGCAGGTCCATCCGGTCGACGGCGAAACCGACGTGCGGCTCCCGGCCCTGCCCGGAGTCGAGACCCTCGCCGCGCCCTACCTGGCCCTGGTGGAGCCCGCACGGAGCGACCACCTCCCCGACGATTGGACCGTGGTCGGGCCGGTGCTGGTGGCCGGCCACACCCTCGACCGGGTCGTGGTGGGCCCCAACGGGGTGTTCGCCGTCTCACTGGACCGCGACCCCCGGCCCGCCACCCTCGCCGTCGACGGCCTCTTCCGCGGCGGCCGGCGGGTCACCACACAGGTGAAGCAGGCGCAGGAGGCGGCGTTCGAACTCCGCCGCGTGCTCGGCGCCGCCGGCATCGAAGTCTTCCCCTACCCCGTGCTCGTCACCCGGGGCGCCGACGGCATGCTCGGCCGCCTCCGGGTCGTGCCCCCGGGGTGCCTGGCCTCGGCGGTCTGGCGCCACCCCGGCCGCCCCCTGCTCCGCTCGGAGCGGGCCCGGATCCTGGCGGCGGTGCAGCATCCGGCCACGGCGTAGCAGCAGCCGCCTACCCCGCCGGCTCGTGTGAAGGGACCGCACTTCAGCCGAACCTTCTCTCCCCGATAGCGATGGGGGAGCTGGGGAGCGAGAAGCACGGTGGCCGGGTCACGGTGTGGCTGCCCCCTCTGCCCTTCGGGCCTCTCCCCCGCCGCCGCGGGGGAGAGAACCCGGCACGGATGCCCTGGCCGAGCACCACCCCGGCGGCACCGCCCCTCACGCCTCCAGCAGTGCCAGAGCCGCCGTCAGATCGGCCGCGATCATCTCCCGCTTGGAGCGCTCGATCAGGTAGCTCTTCCCGGTCTGGAGGTAGGAGGGAAAGACCCGCTTCCCCTCGAACCAGTACTCCCCCTGCCGCACCTTCCAGGTGGGGCCTGAGGGGATGAGTCGCTTCCCGGTGCGCCGCCGCGCCATGGAGTTGAAGGCTCCGATAGCCACGTCGCCCATCAGCATGACGACCCGGGCTCCGGGGAACAGGCCGATCTCCACCTCCAGCAGCAGGGAACAAGCCTCCACCGTGGGGCGCTCCACCCCGTAGCCCACCTTGGCGCACTTGATCGCGGTGGTGAGGTAGACGCCCAGCGCCGCCAGGTCCCGGCGCGAGGCGGCGGTGACCCCCGCCGCCCGGAAGGCATCCAGGGTGGTTTCGAGGTGGAACGGCAGGCCCGGGGCGTAGAGGCCATCGGCCGCTTCCGCCGACGGGGCCTCCGCCACCAGGATGAGCCGCACCCGATCGGGGTCGACCGGCTCCCCCGGCACCTCGTACCGGGCATGGTCCACCCTGCCGCAGGGGAAGTCGGAACAGGCCACTAGCTCGGCGACCCGCATACTCCTCCCTTCGATGCCGTTTCAAGAATACGCTCGCCCGCTCGGCACGGGCGGCCACGCCATTTCCATGAATGCCCCGCTCCGAGCTGCCGATAGGGAATCAACTCATGCTGAGACACGCCCCCGAACGGGCTCACTCGCCGCTGCCACCGGTGGCCGAAGCGACGCGCGCCGTCACCATCGGCCTGGCGGCCGCCGCCTCCGGCCTGGCCGTCACCTACGCCGCGCTCCCGAGCCAGCGTGCCTGGCTCGCCGCGAGCAATGGCCTGACCGACCTCGCCACCGCAGTGCTCCTCCTCCTGACGGCGGCTACCGGCTGGTGGGCCATCCGCCGCACCCCCGGTGCCGCCCGCTGGAGCCACTTGCTGCCGCTGGCCGCAATCCTCGGCTTCCTGGACGAGGTGCACTACGGGGCCGGGGTCTTCGGCTTCGACCTGCCTCAGGTAGGACCGGTCACCGTGGATGGCGCCTCCTCTCTCCTCGCCGCAGGCGAGCACATCGCCTCGACCCGGCTGGGGCTCGGCCCCATCGACCTGGCGGCGGCGGGGGGTCTGCTGGCGGCGGTGGCCGCCTTCGTCCTGGCCCGGCGGCGCCGGGCGGCGCGGGCGCTTGCCTGGCTGGTCGATCGCCCGCCCGCGGTTCACCTGCTCGCGGCGGCAACCCTGGTCACCGGGGCCAGCATGCTGAACCTCGTGGCCGGTTCGGGAGCCTTGCGATTCGTCGAGGAGTGGCTCGAATTCATCACGGCCGCACTCCTGTGCCGGGGGGTGCTGCTCATCCTGCGCCACGGCCCGGAGGTGGTGGGGTGGAGGCAGCGGCTACGTCCCTGGCTCGATGGGGAGGGCCCGCAGCGGGCCCCAAGCCACGTGCTGCCGGGCAGGCCGGGGCGCTGACGCCCCGGTTCAGCGACCGGCGCCGCGCCGCTTGACGCCCCCGTACTTCATGCGGGTGTCCTCGATGCGGGCCACCGGCTTGCCCTCGCCGCCCTCGTGGAACCCGCAATCGGCGACCTCCCCGAGAAACAGGGAGTGCGTGCCGCAATCCACCGCCTGCCAGAGGCGGCAGTCCAGGTAGGCGATGGCCTCGGTGAAGATCGGCGCCCCCGTCACCCCGAGCCGGACCGGCCGGCCGTTGAGGGTGTCGCCGTCGCGCCGCGCCGGCTTGGAGAAGGACACAAAGGGCCGGGTGTCGTCGCGGGACCAGAGGTTCACGCTGAACCGCCGTCCCTCAGTGATGAGACGGTGGGTCAGCGAGGCGCGGTCGACGGCTGCTGCCACCAGCACCGGCTCCATGGCCACCTGCGTCACCCAGGAGGCCGTCATCCCGTTCCATTCCTCCCCCGACGCCGCGCCGATGAGGCACAGCACGTTGCCGCCACAGGACCTGGTTGACCACCTCTACCGGCACGCCGTCGGGCATCCTGCCTCCTCTCCTCCGGGGAGCGTACCGGGCCGGTACCGGATAGGCTCTGCCCCGATGCGCATGCTCATCGCCACCGCCGGGGTGCTCAGCCCCGATTCGGTCGCCCACTTCGCCGAACGCCTGGTTGGCAGCGACGGCACGGTGCGGGTGATCACCGTCATCGAGGTCCCCCGCTCCTTCCTCGACCAGATACGCGGCGAGGGGTGGCACCCGCTGAGCGACGAGAGCCCCCACTGGAGCACCGAGGAGGACGCCCTCATCGCCCGCTACGTCGAGGAGCGCGGCCACCGCCTCACCGATCCCCTGGTTGCCGCTCTGCGCGCCCGAGGGATCGAGGCCACGGTCACCTACCTGGAAGGTGAGGACCCTGCCGACACGATCCTCGCCGCCGCCGAGGAGATGCGGGCCGACGTCGTCGTGCTCGGCGCCACCAAGCACCTCTTCGCCGAGTGGGAGAGCGTCTCCGCCCGGGTCCTGCGCGACACCCGCCGCCCGGTCCTGGTGATCCCCGCCGGCCCGCGGCCCGTCGACGAGATGGCCGAGTGAGCGTCGAG
>JALOLI010000110.1 GCA_025456165.1 Acidimicrobiia bacterium
CGCGGCCACCGCCACCGACTCGTCGGGACGGTGACACAGCGCCACCTCGCCCGGGCCGTAGTTGACCGCGGGGATGCGCCGCCGGGTCAGGCGGGCGACGTCGGTCCAGCCCTGCTTGCCGCTGCGGCGGGCCCCCGAGATCCGCTGCAGCCGCTCTAGATGGAGGTTGCCTTCGGGGATGTCCCCCGCCGGGGAGCGGTCGAAGACCTCCACCTCGTCGGCCGGGGCGGCCGCGGCCCGCAGCCGGGCCTCGGCCTCCTCCAGGCTGAGGCCCGGGGGGAAGCGGTAGTTGAGGTTGAGGTCGAAGCGGGCCGGGATCACATTGGTGGCGATGCCTCCCTGCGCCCGGGTGACGCTCATCACCTCGCGGAACTCCAGGCCGGCCACCGGCACCGTGACCGGCTCCCGCCGGTGCATCGCCGCCAGCCACTCCCCCGCCCGGCTGATGGCGTTGACCCCCAGCCAGGGCCGGGCGCTGTGGGCCGCCTCGCCGAGGAAGGTCACCCGGGCATTCAGCGCCCCCTGGCAGCCCAGCTGCAGTTCCAGGTCGGTGGGCTCCAGCACCAACGCCAGGGCGGAGCCGCTCAGCCAGCCCACGGCGTCGAGCACGCCCTCCAGCCCGTTCTCGTGAGCCGGGCCTTCCTCCCGGTCGTAGAAGACCCCGGCCACCGAGTAGGGCCCGGCCGCCACCTCCGGGTCCTCGAGCAGCGCCAGCATCACCGCCAGCCCCGACTTCATGTCGGAGGCCCCCAGGCCGAATACCCGCCCGCCGCGCTCCTCGGGCCGGGAGTTCCCCTGGGCGGGCACGGTGTCGAGATGCCCGAACAGGGTGAGGAGCGGCGCTGGGCCCGGCTCGCCCACCACGAGGCAGTTGCCCAGCCTGCTCACGCGACCGGCGCCGGCGGCGCCCAGACGCCCGGCCAGGGCGTCGCACAGCGCCTCCTCTTCCCCCGTCGGCGAGGGGATGCCGATCAGCCAGGCGAGGTCTCCGGCGAGGCTCACGCCTGCACCCCGAAGACCCGCAGCGCGTCGTTGAGGGAGGTCTTGCGGTCGGTAGAAGCCGAGCGCTCCCCGATGATCAGAGCGCAGGGCAGCTCGTAGGTGCCGGCCGGGAACTCCTTGGGACGAGTGCCGGGCACCACCACCGCTCGGGCCGGGACCCGGCCCCGGTACTCCACCGGCTCGGGGCCGGTGACGTCCACGATGGGAGTGGACGAGGTCACCACGGTGTTGGCCCCCAGCACCGCCCCCTCTTCGATCAGCACGCCTTCCACCAGGATGCAGCGGCTGCCGATGAAGGCGCCGTCCTCGATGATCACCGGCCGGGCCGAGGGCGGCTCCAGCACCCCGCCGATTCCCACCCCGCCGGAGATGTGCACGTGGCGGCCCACCTGGGCGCACGACCCGACGGTGGCCCAGGTGTCGATCATGGTCCCGGTGCCCACCCAAGCCCCGATGTTGACGTAGCCGGGCATGAGCACCACCCCCGGCTCGCAGAAGGCGCCGTAGCGGATCGTCCCCGGGGGCACGACCCTCACCCCGGCTTCGGCCAGGCCGCGCTTGGTGGGGATGCGGTCGTGGTACTCGAACGGCCCGGCGGTGCGCACCTCGAGGGGGGCCAGTCGGAAGTAGAGCAGGATGGCCCGCTTCACCCACTCGTGGACCACCCACTCGCCTTCGACCTTCTCCGCCACCCGGATCTCCCCGCGGTCGAGGCCGGCGATGGTGGCGTGCACCGCCGCCTCGGCCTCCCCCAGGCGGGAGAGGTCCTCGTAGGCCAGGTCGATCAGGTCGCGGGGCTCAGGCACTTGCGCAGCACCTCGACCGCCTGGTGGGTCTCCTCGAGGGTGGGAACCAGGGCGAAGCGGATGAAGCCCTCGCCGCCCGAGCCGAAGATCCGGCCCGGCGACACCACCACCCCGTGCTCCAGCAGGCGCTCGGTGGTGCCCATGTCGTCCTCCACCTTGACCCACAGGTAGATGCCGGCCCGGGAGCCGACGACCTCGTAGCCCAACTCCTCGAAGAAGCGTCGCAGCACCTGCCGCTTGGCGAAGAAGATGCCGCGGCGCTCGGTGGCGTGGGCGTCGTCGGACCAGGCGGCCACCGCGGCCGCCTGCACGAACTCAGGCGAGGCCACCCCTACCGAGGACCGCAGGTCGCGCAGGGCGGCGATGGCCCCAGCGTCGCCCACGATGGCCCCGCTGCGGTAGCCGGTCATCCCGGAGCGCTTGGAGCAGGAGAGGAACGACAGCACATTGCGATAGCCGGGACCGGCGACCTGAAGGGCCGAGGGCGGCTCCTCCTCGTCGTACAGGTCGCAGTAGCACTCGTCGGCCAGGAGCAGGGCGTCGTTCTCCCGGCAGGCGGCGATGAGGTCGGCCAGATCGGCCGCGCCGGTGATCGCCCCAGTGGGGTTGTGCGGCGAGCAGGTCCATACCGCCGCGGTGCGGCGCCACACCTCGGCGGGGATGTCCCCGGCGCGCAGGATGAAGTCCCCGGCCAGGGGGATGGCCACCGCGTCGGCCCCGGCGAAGCGGGCCCCCCGCTCGTAGACCGGGTAGCCGGGAGTGCCGAAGACGATCGCCTGGCCGGTGTTGGGGGTGATCAGGGCCAGCGGGGTGGTGAAGGTGGCTTCTTTGGACCCGGCCGAGGGCAGGACCTCGGTGTTGGGGTTCACCTCGACCCCGAAGCGGCGCTTCACATAGGCGGCCACCGCCCGGCGCAGTTCGGGCAGGCCGGGCACCGTGGGGTACTGGGAGACCACGGGCACCGCCGCCTTCAGCGCCGCAGGGATGAAGGGCGGAGTGGGCTCGCGGGGATCGCCGATGGAGAAGTCCACCACGAACTCCCCGCGCGCCCGCATGTCGCGGGCCTTCTCCTGGAGGATGGAGATGGGATAGAAACCGAGCTCGTCGAGAACGGGATTGCGCTTCACGCCCGCCACGGTAGCGGGTGCGCGCCCTACGGCGGCAGAGGCAGAGGGTGGCGTCCGGGCGGCCTTCCGGCCCGGCTCAGCCGCCCGCTCCGAGCGCCGCCGGGCCTTCGACCAGCAGCCGGGCGAAGGCGGCCTCGTCGAGGATGAGCACCCCCAGCTCCTGGGCCTTCTGGGCCTTGGACCCGGGGGACTCCCCCACCACCACGGCGGTGGTCTTCTTGGAGACCGAAGCGGCCACCTTGCCCCCGCGGTCCTCCACGGCGGCCTGGGCCTGCTCGCGAGAGTACCCGGCCAGGGTGCCGGTGATCACCAGGGTCACCCCGGCCAGCAAGCCCCGGTCGACGCCCTCTTCCTCGGGGTCGGCGAGGCGCACCCCCGCCGCTGCCAGCTTGGCCACCAGGCGGCGGCTCTCCGGGTCGTCGGCCCAAGCCCGCAGCGAGCCGGCGATCTCGGGGCCGATGCCCTCGACGGCGCTCAACTCCTCCTCGGAGGCGGCCAGCAGAGCGTCGAGACGCAGGAAGCGCCGGGCCAGCACCCGGGCCACCGTGCCCCCCACCAGCGGGATGCCCAGGGCGGTGAGCAGCCGGGCCAGCGGGCGGTCGCGAGCGCCGTCGATGGCGGCCAGCAAGTTGCCCACGGACACCTCACCCCAGCGCTCCCGGCTGATGAGATCCTCCTTGCCCAGCGAGAAGAGGTCGGCCGGGTCGGAGATCAGGCCTGCGCGCAACAGCATGTCGATGGTCTTGTAGCCCAGGCCCTCGATGTCCATGCCTCCCCGCCCGGCGAAGTGCGCCAGGTACTCCCGGAGCCGGGAGGGGCAGGCGAAGCCGCCGGTGCAGCGGGCCACCGCCTCGCCGGGGCGCCGGGTGATGGGGCTGCCGCAGAAGGGGCAGTCGGTGGGCATGGCCCACACCCGCTCGGCCCCGGTGCGCAGCGAGGGCACCGGCCCTACCACCTCGGGGATGACCTCGCCGGCCCGGCGGATCACCACGGTGTCGCCGACGCGCAGGTCCTTGCGGGCGATCTCGTCCTGGTTGTGCAGGGTGGCGTTGGTGATGGTGGCCCCCCCGACGAAAACCGGTTCGAGCACGGCGTAGGGAGTGACCGCCCCCGTGCGGCCCACGTTCACCTCAATGGCCAGGAGGCGAGTGGTCTCCTCCTCCGGCGGGTACTTGTAGGCGATGGCCCAGCGCGGGCTGCGGGCGGTGAAGCCCAGCTCGGCCTGCTCGGCCAGGGAATCCACCTTCACCACGACGCCGTCGGTCTGGTACGGCAAGTCGTGGCGGGCCCCCTCGGCGCGGCGCACGTAGGCCAGCACCGCCGCCGGGTCGGCGCAGTGCGCGGACATCGGGTTCACCGGGAACCCGGCGGCCCGCAACCAGGCCAGGCTCTCCCCGTGGCTGGCGAAGGCGGGCCCGCCGCGGCGGAAGCCGACCTGGTAGACCCAGATGGAGAGGCGCCGGGTGGCGGTGACGGCCGGGTCCTTCTGCCGCACCGCGCCGGCGGCGGCGTTGCGGGGGTTGACGAACAGGCGCTCCCCGGCCTCGGCCTGGGCCCGGTTCATGTCCTCGAAGGCGGCGAGGGACATGTGCACCTCGCCCCGGATCTCCATCACCTCGGGCAGGTCAACGCCGAGCAGCGCCAGAGGGATGGCACCCACCGTGCGCAGGTTGGCGGTGATGTCCTCGCCGGTGGCGCCGTCGCCGCGGGTGGCGCCCAGCACCAGGCGGCCTTCCTCGTAGGTGAGGGACACCGCCAGGCCGTCGATCTTGGGCTCGCAGGCGAAGCCGGCGGCCGGCCGGCCCAGCGCCTTCTCGACCCGGGCCACCCAGGCCTCCAACTCGGCCTCGGCCATGGCGTTGTCGAGGGAGAACATGCGCTCCCGGTGCGATACCGGGGCGAACAGCGACGAGGGCGCCGCCCCCACCCGCTGGGTGGGCGAGTCGGGGGTGACCAGTTCGGGGTGATCCGCTTCGAGGGCGGCCAGTTCGCGCTTCAGGCCGTCGTACTGGGCGTCGGAGGCCTCGGGCTCGTCGAGCACGTAGTAGCGGTAGTCGTGGTGCCGCAGGAGGGCGCGCAACTCGGCAGCGCGAGCGGCGGGAGCGGGATCGCGAGGCACGAGGGAATACTACGAGGAGGGGGCGACGGAACCGGGGGCGAGGCACCAGTTGAGTGCACCCCACGGTGGGGTGCACTCAGCCGCAGCGCTCTACCTGCGTCGGCAACCAGACCGTGTCGTAGGGTCTATGACCCTGCCCAGTCGGTGGCCGTCCGGGTCGGTGTACACGAATACGACCTCCCGAAGGCTCTGAGATTCCACCTGGGGCGTCCCCGGTGGCACCAGATCGTCCCCCAACCCCGCGAGCGCCCCATCCGGAGCAGATGACCCGGCCTCAGGAACGGGTTCGATCATGGCGTATGACACCGTGTCCGAGGAGCAGTCGAGAATCCCCCCGCTGTTTGTTTGAACCTCGGAGAGCTGCGAACCGCAGGCGCTCAGCGCCGTGACCACGGCCAGGATCGAACCGGCAAGCACCCAGCGCTTCATCAGGCCCCCTTTCGGCTTGACTCTATGCCCGGGCAGGCCCACCGGATAGGGTGTACTTGGCGAGCAGCACTCCACGGTGGCCCGATGTCCCCGGGGCCGGTCAGTCGGGCCGGTAGACATCCCGTCGGTGTGCCACCCGCAGCACGATGACTTCCCCGGTCTGCTCATCGATCCGGTAGAGAACCCGGTAGGTCCCGCGCCGCGCACTCCAGACACCCTCGAGTTCTTCCCGCAAGGGCGCCCCCACCCGGCGCGGGCTGTCGAGGAGAGGGCCGGTGATGAAGTCGATGACCGCAAACGCCACCGCTTCGGGCAGGCGCTCTCTGATCGCACGCGCCGCCGGAGCGGTCACCACGATCTCGTAGCGGCCAGCCGTCACCGCGGTCGCAGATCCCTCACGGCTGCCGTGCCGCGCACGACATCACCCTCGAGATAGGCGCGGTGCGCCTCGGCCAACTCGGCAACTGCTTCGGCATCGCCCAGCAGGGCGATTGTCTCTTCGAGAGCCTCCAGGTCTTCTGGACTGATCAGCACAGCCGCCGGCGTTCCATTGCGGGTCACAACCACGCGCTCGTGATGATGCTGCACTCGATCGACGAACTCGGAGAACCGGTCCCGCACTGATCGAAGGGGCTCACTCGTCATGGCCACAATTGTGCCACGCGAGCACTCCTGGCGGAAGCCCTCTCTTCCCGACGGCGGAGACAGCCTGCCCGGAAGGGTGCATTTCGCGAGCAGCACCCCACGAGGCCCCGCGTGCACTCCCGGCCGTGCCGCGTCCCGCCACCCGCGCCGACTTGCTCGCCGCCATCGACTCTGAGCTCGCCCGCCTCATAGCGCAGGTGCAGCAGGTGCCCCCGGCCGACCGCCTGCGCCCCGGCGCCTGCGGCGAGTGGTCGGTCAAAGATGTCCTCGCCCACCTCGATGCCTGGCATGAGATGTTCCTGGACTGGGAGGCCGCCGGCTGCCGGGGGGAGAAGCCGGTGATCCCCGCCCCCGGCTACACCTGGGCCACGACGCCGGCGCTCAACGAGGAGATCCGCCGGCGCCACCA
>JALOLI010000358.1 GCA_025456165.1 Acidimicrobiia bacterium
CCAAGCCCGGAGGCATCCAGCAGTACCTGGGCAATGTGGTGGCCGCCTTCCCCGGCGAGGTGCGAGTGCTGGCCCCGGCCGACGAGGGCACCGACCCGCAAGTGGTGCGCCACCCCCGGCCGTTCATGTGGCCCACTCGCGCCGTGCGGCGGTGGGTGGAAGCCCAGGTGGCCGACTTCCGACCCGACGTGGTGCTCTTCGGCGCGCCCCACCCCCTGGCCCTGCTGGGCCCCCGCCTGCGGCGGGACACCGGGGTCCCCTACGCCGTGGTGTGTCACGGGGCGGAGGTCTTCCTGCCGGCCGCCATCCCCGGGCTGCGCCAGGCCCTGCGCCGCGCCCTGCGCCGGGCCGACGCTGTGTTCGGCGTCAGCCGCTACACCCGGGGCCGGGTGGAGCGTTTCGCCCGCCGCCCGGTCCACTACCTGGGGGCCGGCGTAGAGCCGGTGTTCACTCCGGGAGAGCCGCCCGAGCCTCCGGTGGTGGGGTGTGTCAGCCGCTTCGTCCCCCGCAAGGGCCAGCGCCGGGTGCTGCGAGCGGTGGCCCGCTTGCGGGCGGAGGGTCGCGAGGCGAGCGTCCTGCTGGTGGGCATGGGCCGCGACGAGGACGACCTGCGCCGCCTGGCCGCCCGCCTGGGGGTGCCCACCCGCATGGAGGTAGCGGTTCCCTGGTCGGCCCTGCCCGGCCTGTACCGGGAGATGACGATGTTCGCCATGCCCTGCCGCTCCCGGTGGCTGGGCCTGGAGATGGAGGGCCTGGGCCTGGTCTTCCTGGAGGCGGCGGCCGCCGGCCTGCCGGTGCTGGCGGGCGACTCCGGGGGCTCTCCGGAGACGGTCGTGCCCGGGGTGACCGGCTTCGTGGTGGCCGACGACGCCGCGCTGGAGGAGGGCCTCCGCCTGCTCCTCGACGACCCGGCCGCCGCCCGGGAGATGGGCCTCCGGGGGCGGGAGCGGGTGCTGGCCGAGTACACCTGGGACCGGGTCGCCGGGCGCCTCCTCGCCGGCCTCGAAGCGGCGGTCGCGAAGAACGCGCATCAATAGGGGAACCCGCATCATCCCCCTGGGGTCTGTGGACCGGCGAATGCCGATGATGCCCCGGACCTATTGATGCGCATTCTTAAGGTGCCCATGCCCGCCAAGCTCGTCATCGTCGAATCTCCGGCCAAGGCCCGCACCATCCAGGGCTTCCTGGGACGCGGCTTCCTGGTCGAGTCGTCGCTGGGGCACGTGCGCGACTTGCCCGAGGATGCTTCCGAGATCCCCGAGACGCTGAAGGGCGAGTCGTGGGCTCGCCTCGGGGTGGACGTAGACCACGGCTTCAAGCCCCTGTACGTGGTCCCCAAGTCCAAGAAGGCGGTCATCACCCGGCTGCGCCAGGCCCTGAAAGGGGCCGATGAGCTGTTCCTGGCGACCGACGAGGACCGGGAAGGCGAGTCCATTGCCTGGCACCTGCTCGAGGTGCTCAAGCCCCGGGTGCCGGTCCGGCGCCTCGTCTTCCACGAGATCACCCCGGGCGCCATCCGCGCCGCCCTGGAGGCTCCCCGCGACCTAGACCGCCCGCTGGTGGACGCCCAGGAGGCCCGCCGCATCCTCGACCGGCTCTACGGCTACGGGGTCTCGCCGGTGCTGTGGAAGGTCATCGGCAAGGGCCTCTCCGCCGGCCGGGTGCAGAGCCCGGCCATCCGCATCGTGGTGGAGCGAGAGCGGGAGCGCATGGCCTTCCGCTCGGCCGCCTACTGGGATGTCGAGGGCACCTTTGCCACCCGCGGCCCCGAGGCCGGTCGTTTCGGCGCCACTCTGGCGGCTCTGGGCGGCAGGCGGGTGGCCTCCGGCAGGGACTTCGACGCTTCGGGGCAGGCGCGCAACGGCGGGGTGGTGGTGCTCGACCGGGCCGCGGCCGAAGGCATCGTGGCCGACCTGGCCTCCGCCGCCTTCGCGGTGCGGGCCGTGGACCGCAAGCCCTACCGGCGCTCCCCCTATGCCCCGTTCCGCACTTCCACCTTGCAGCAGGAGGCCGGCCGCCAGCTGCGCTACACCGCCGACCGGACCATGAAGGCGGCGCAGCGCCTGTACGAAGCCGGGTACATCACCTACATGCGCACCGACTCCACGGCGCTGTCCGCAACGGCGGTGGCCGCGGCTCGGGCGCTGATCGCCTCCCGCTACGGCCGGGACTACCTGCCGGCCAAGCCGCGGGTATACGCCAACCGGGTGCGCAACGCCCAGGAGGCCCACGAGGCCATCCGCCCTGCCGGCGAGGCCTTCCGCGATCCCGAGGAGGTGGCCGCCGCCGTCCCGGCGGAGCAAGGCCGGCTCTACGAGCTGATCTGGAAGCGCACGGTGGCCTCCCAGATGGCCGACGCCGTGGGGGAGAGCGTCCAGGTCCGCCTCGGGGCGGTGGGAGCCTCCGGCGTCGACGCCGAGTTCGGCGCCGCCGGCAAGGTGATCTCGTTCCCCGGCTTCCTCCGGGCCTACGTCGAAGGCTCCGACGACCCCGACGCCGAGCTCGAGGACCAGGAGCGG
>JALOLI010000111.1 GCA_025456165.1 Acidimicrobiia bacterium
ACCGCCCGCCCGCCGGGCAGGTCGGCCGCGGCCACCTCGGCCTTCATGCGGCGCGGGGCGCGGCGGAACTCGCTGCCTTCCTCGGAGGCCAGGCGGCGCACCACCTCGGCGCCGACGTTGTGCCGCGTTCCCTCGTACTCCGGGCCCGGGTTGGCCAGGCCGACGAAGAGCAGGGGCTCGGTCAGTCCTCGCCCTCGCCCTCGGCGGCGGCGGCTTCCTCGCCCTCGGCGGTGGCGGCCGCAGCGGCCTCCACCATGGCGGCGGCCGGGATGACGCACATCACCAGCAGCTGGCTCGGGTCGGTGACGTAGGCCACGCCCGGGATCTCCGGCAGGTCGGACACGCGGGCCGAGTCGTTGATGCGCAGCTCGCTGATGTCGATGGTGATGTGAGACGGGATGGCGGTGGGCAGGCAGGAGACGACCACGCTGGCGTGCACCGTCTCCACGATGCCCTTGGCCTCGCGCACCCCCACCGGGATGCCGGTGAACTCGATCGGCACCTCGGCCTCGATGTTCTCGTCGAGGGAGATGCGGATGAAGTCGAGGTGGATGATGTCGCCCCGCACCGGGTGCCGCTGCAACTCGCGGGCCACGGTCAGGTACTCCTCGCCCTCCACCTGCAGGTTGATGAGGGCGTTGAGCCCGGCCTCGGTGTGCAGGACGGCGTAGAGATCGCGGCGGTCCACGGCCACCGGGCGCGCCTCGAGGCCATGCCCGTATACGACTGCGGGCACCGCGCCGTCGCGCCGCAGGCGGCGGGACGAGCGGGAGCCGTGAACGCGGCCGATGTCACCGCGCAGGGTCACCTGTTCCATGGGGAAAGCTCCTCGACAGAATGCGGGGATTCCATTATGGCCGCTCGCAGGACGATGGCAAAAGGGGGAAGGGGCCCGCCGATCCGCCTGCCGCCGCTCAACGCCGCCGCCTCACTCCCCTCCCGAGGCCCCCGAGCGGGCGGAGGCGTAGCAGATGGGCCCAGAGAAGGTGACCTCGAAGGACACCTCGCCGCCCGGGGGCACTGCCTCCGGGTAGACGAAGTCGAAGGCGGTGGCCACATTGATGAGCCGCCCGGCCGAGTCGTAGAGCGCCACCCACCAGCTGACATCGTGGATGTCCTTTCCCAGGGTGTTGGTGGCGGTTCCGGTGGCCTTCAGCCCCAGCAAGCCCTTGGGCGGGATGGCCAGCCCACTCGCGGCTATGACCAGGTCGTCGTAGGTGGAAGGGGCCTCCAGCGTGGCGTTCATGACCAGGTCCCATGAGGCCCAGCCCCACGGGTAGTGGTTGAACTCTCCCGGGTAGTAGATGAAGGAGGGCATGTTCTCGGTGAGGACGGTCCGCTCCCCCGGGCCCAGGGCCCCTGCCTCCGCCGAGGCGAAGCGTCTGCCGATCAGGCCGCCAGAGCCGTCGTAGATGTTGATGGTGGCCCGGTTGAGGTTGACCCAGGCGGCGCCGTCGTTGCGCAGCTCCACCACGAAATCCAGGTAGTCGTAGTCGCAGACGCCGCCGGTGCAGAGGCCGAAGCTCGAGTGGGTGTGAAAGGCATTGCTCCCCACCACCGTCACGTTGGCGGTCAGTGGGGTGCCCGGCACTCGCGCCGGGTTGCTGCAGCCGGCGGGCGGGATGATCTCGCAGGAAGCCCGGTTCTCCCCGAAGCAGGAGTCCGAGCCGGGGCCGCCATTGACCGTGTCGGTCTCCGAGCCGCCGTCGAGGCTGTCGTCGCCGGCCTGGCCCTTCAGGGTGTCGTTGCCCGGGCCTCCCAGCAGGCGGTCGTCGCCGGGGCTCCCGAGCAGCAGGTCGGCGCCCGCTTCACCGGACAGCCGGTCGTTGCCGCGGCCTCCGGTGATGGTGTCGTTGCCCTCTCCCCCGCAGATGAAGTCGGTCCCGCCCTCGCCGTAGAGGATGTCATCGCCCCCCACGCCGGACAGCACATCGGTGCCCGTGCCGCCGTGGTAGGTGTCGGGCCCGGCCGTGCCGATCCAGGTAGGCTCGCGGCCGAAGCAGTTGGAGACGGCCGACGCTCCGGTCGCCGCCAACGAGATGGCCAGCACCCCGGCCAGCCCGAGGACCCGAGTGCCCCAGCGCGGCTTGCTGATCATGATGCCCCCTTGCGGGCTCACCCCCCGGTGGGCCTCTCCCACACAAGGTAGTCCTCGCGGTGCCGGCGCGTCGGCCCCACCCGCACCGTCCCGCTCCGCCGAAGTGTTAGCGTCGGCCCGAGGAGTTGGTGGTCCACCGCCCCCGGCGGCGGACCGGAGCGGATAGGAGGGCTATGCCCACGTACCTGATCAAGGCGTCGTACTCGGCCGAAGGCATCCGCGGGCTCCTGAAGGACGGCGGAACCGGCCGCCGGGATGCCGTCGAGGGCCTGGTCACCAGTCGTGGCGGCGCACTGAAGGCCTTCTACTACGCCTTCGGCGACGACGACCTCTATATCATCGCCGAGCTTCCCGGCAACGCCGACCTGGTGGCCGTGTCGCTGGCCATCAACGCCTCCGGCGGCGCCAAAGTGAAGTCGAATACCCTGCTCGATGCCTCCGAGATCGACGAGGCGGTGCAGAAGGTGGTCCGCTACCGCCCGCCCGGCACCTGAGCGGGCCTACTGGAAGCTGACGTAGGCCACCCAGGGCTCGAGTTCGAGCACCTGGGCCGGCGTGGCCATGGGCGAGTCCTCGTCGTAGAAGTTCTTCCAGCCCCAGGACCAGCCGCGGCCCTCCGTGCCGGCGGTGACCGCCGCCCAGGTGGCGTACTTGTCGGCCAGGGCGCCCTGGCCATCCATCTGGATCACCAGCGCCAACTCGCGCGGCACGACGACCTCCTCCCGGTCGGGGATCATCGCCAGCCGGAACTGGTGCAGCAGCAGCATCTTCTGCGGCAAGTGCTCCTCCCGGACCAGCCCGGCGAGCCACTCCGCCACCGCGTTCACCTCGGCGGCGGACACGCTCCCGAACTGCACCAGGTGGACCTCGTCCGGCCCCAGGCGCCACTCCGGGTCGAGGGCCAGGCCCACGTAGGGCAGGCGCAGGAACTCCTCGTAGAGGCGCGCCTGGGTGAGGAAGTCGGTGCGCCCCGGCTGCAGGTCGAGCAGCACATAGAGGCCCGCGTCCCCGGCGGCCTCGATCCAGGGGCGGAGATCGTCCAGAGGGGACTCGTTGGAGTAGTCGCCGTCGTCGCCGGCCCGTGAGTCGGCCACGGTGGCGATGATCTCGAAGGCAGGCACCACCACCACGCCCTCCTCGGCGTAGTCGGCGGCCAGGGTGGCGGCCAGGGCCGCGGCCTCAACCGGGGGCTGCTCCGCCAGCACCCCCAGTTCGGGCGCCCAGGAGTGCCCGTACAGGGCCACCAGCCGCCGGCCGGGGAAGAGCAGGTACCCGCCGCCGGGCAACTCGTCCCCTTCCAGGAGGAGGGGCAGCTGCCAGGAGGCGTCCCCGGTGACCTCTCCGACCAGGTAGACCAGGGCGGTCCCCCCCGGAGCGGACCGCAGCGCCCGGCCCACCTCGGGCACCCGGCGCAGGTCCTCCCCGTCCACCAGGGCCATCAGGCCGCCCGAATGGACGGCGGCCGCGGCCGCGGCCAGCGCCAGCTCGGGTTGGGCGGCGTCCACCAGCCAGGCCACCCCCCTCTCCCCGGTTCCGGCCACCACGACCGGGAATGCCTCCTCGTCCGCCGGCGCAGGCTCTCCCCCGGCGCCGGTCGTCGAGGTGGTCGAGGAGGCGGCGGAGGTGGTCGAAGTGCTCGAGGAGACAGTGGTCGTCGTGGTCACCGGCGGCGACGGCTCCAGGGCCGTACCCTCCACCATGGCCCGCACCGCCACCGCCACCAGGCCGGCGCCGCCGGCGGCAGGCAGGGTCACCGCCGGGGCCCCCCCGACCAACTCGACAACCTCGGCGGCCAGCGCGGCGGGATCGCCGCTCAACCCCTCGACCGCGGCGCCCTCGGGCAGCGCCGGCAGGGCAATCTCGCCTACCAGCCAGACCCGTTGCGGCCGGAAGGCGGCCACCACCGCCTCCACCGCCGGGCTCGGGGCCGGGCCGCCGAAGAGGAGCGGGGCCTGCAGCCCGGCCGCCAGCGAAGCGGCCAGCGCCACCCGTTCCAGGTCGGCAGGATCCACCACGACGACATCGGCGGCGCACTCGTAGGTGTCCATGGCGAACTGGGCGGCGGCCGTCTCCTGCCCACCCACCGGGAAGCGGCGCACCACGGTGTCGCCATCGGCGCGAGCCTCGCGGTAGCGGGCCGCTTCGCAGAGCACCGGAGGCGGCTCGGTGGTGGTGGTCGTGGTGGTGGACGGCGCCGCCGTCGTCGTGCTCTCGATCCCGGTCACACCCCCGCGGCCCGAGCAGCCCGCGGCGAGCAGGGCGGCGGCCAGCGCAACGGCGACGGCCCGGCGAGGGCCCGGCAGGGACATGCCCGGAGGCTAACCGGGCTCTCAGGGAAGCCGGGAACCCGGTCGAGCCGATCCCGGTGTCTGTCGAAACCATCGCTGCCCGAACTGTCCGCGAGCGATCGGAGGGGCGACTGCCGGCCGCCCCTCCGGCGCGTCAGAAGCTGATCGGGACGTCGTACTCCAGCAGCAGCGCATCCCAGTACGGGACGGGGTTGACGTCGCTCGAATAGCCCACCCTCGCCACCAGAGCGTTGAGCAGGGCCGGGGTCCAGACTCCGGCTCCCGCCGACACGGTCGCGCGCCTGTAGACCAGCGTCGCGACCCCCATGGTCCCCGAGTACACCACGTTCTCCGCCGCCCCGTGGAAGATGCTCGTCTTGCCGGTGTTGCCCCCCCCGGCCGAGGAGTGGTAGGCGATCACGGCGCCGACGGCATTGATGCACATCTCGGCGGTGTCGGCGAAGGTCAGTTCGATGTAGCTGGCGTTGTTCGCCGTTACCTGCTTGATGTAGTCGGCCGTGGAGTTGGCCGGGACCTCGTCCACCCGGTTCCAGGTGCTGGCGTCGATGGCGGTGCCGTCGTTTTCCTGAAACCGGGTCGGATTGGCGTGGGTGCCCATGCCGTCGGGCGCCAGGCCGAGCACCTTGCCGTTCCCGATGGGGTAGTTGGCGGCGGTGCGCGAGGCGAGGATGTCGTCGAAGTCGGCGGTGTAGGTGACGTTGGTGGCAGTGGTGCCGAAACCCATGCTGTTCACATTG
>JALOLI010000359.1 GCA_025456165.1 Acidimicrobiia bacterium
CAGGATGCCCACCACCAGGGACATGGACAGCAGGGTCACGGTGTTGAGCGAGAAGCCCAGCAGCCACATGGCCCCGAAGGTCGGGATGATGGACAGGGGCAGCGCCGTGGCGGCGACGAGGGTCGCCCGCCAGTCGCGCAGGAAGAGCCACACCACCAGGACGGCGAGGATGGCCCCTTCGATCAACAGGGCCATGCTGCCCTCGAAGTTTTCCTGCACCGGGTCCACGAAGTTGAAGGCCTCGGTGATCTGCACGTCGGGGTGGTCGGCGGCCAACCCCTCCAGCGCCCGGCGCACGCCTGCGGCCACCTCGGTCTCCCCGGCCCCGCGGCTGCGCACGATCTCGAAGCCCACCACCGGCTTGCCGTTCAGGAGGGCGGCGCTGCGCCGCTCGGCCACGGTGTCGGCCACCCGCGCCACCTGGTCGAGGCGTACCCGGCGCCCGTCGCTTAAGACGATGTCCATGGCGCCCAGCTCGGCGGCGCTCTGCACCGTGCCCAGGGTGCGCACCGACTGCTCGGCCCCGCCGATGTCCGCCCGCCCGCCGGAGGCCTCCCCGACTGCTCGGCCCCGCCGATGTCCGCCCGCCCGCCGGAGGCCTCCTGCTGGATCTGGCGGAGCTGCCGGGAGACGTCCGCCGCCGTGGCGTTGAGGGCGAGCAGCCGATCCGGGTCCAGCTCCACCAGGATCTGGCGGTCCACGCCCCCCACCCGGGCCACGGCCCCCACCCCCTTCACCGACAGGAGCCCCTTGGCGACCCGGTTGTCCACGAACCAGGACAGGGCCTCGTCGTCCATGCGCGGCGAGGCGATGGTATAGGTGAGGATGGGCGAGCCGGCGAGATCGACCTTGGCCACCACCGGATCGCGCAGCTCCCCGGGCAGCTCCGAGCGCACCCGCGAGACCGCGTCACGCACGTCGTCGAGGGCCTCCTGGGTCGGCTTCTCCAGGCGGAACTCCACGGTGACGGTGGCATTGCCGTCCTGCACCTTGGTGTAGATGTGCTTGATGCCCTGGAGCGTGGCGACGGAGTTTTCGATCTTGCGCGCGACCTCGGTCTCCATCTGCGCCGGGGCGGCCCCGGGGAGGGCGGCGGTGACGGTGACCGTGGGCAGGTCGATGTCCGGGAACTGCTGGACCTTCATGCCCTGGAAGCCCATCAGGCCGATCAGGGTCAGCATGACGAAGAACAGGACCGACGGGGTCGGATTGCGGATCGACCAGGAGGAGACGTTGACGGCCATGGTCTTAGGTCCCGGGCTACTCGAACGCCGCCAGACCCTTGGGCGGCGGTGGGGCGTCCACCACCCGCACCAGGTCCCCGTCGGCGAGGAACCACCCGGTCGCCCACCCGCCGGCCCAGCTCGACCTTGACCTCGCCGACCCGCCCGTCGCCGCCCACCTGGAAGACGTAGGCGAAGCCCTCGCGCAGCACCACGGCGCTCTGGGGCAATGTGAGTGCCCTGGCCTGACCGATAGCCAGCTCCCCGCGCACGAACATCCCCGCCCGCAGGGGGCTGTCGGCGGGGAGGTCCACGTAGACCAGGGCGTAACGGGTCTGCGGGTCCAGGGTCGGGGCCACCATACGCACCCGGCCCTCCACCCGCTCCACCGGGTCATCTCCCGATGCCGCACTCGGTACCGACCGGGGCGGGACCAGGGCCGCGGCCATGCCGGGCGCCACCTGGGCCAGCTCCAGGGCGGTCACCTGGGCGCGCCACTCCAGCCGGCCCCCGAGGATCATGCGGAAGAGCTCCGACCCGGGCTGGGCAAGTGAGCCCACGGTGGCGGTGCGGGCCGAGATCACCCCGTCCTCGGGGGCCAGGATGCGTGTCTGGGAGAGCCGCAGCTCGTCGGCCTGCACCTTGGCCCGCGCGGCACTCAGCCGCGCCTGTGCGCTCTGCTCACCGGCAAGGAACTGGTTGATCTGCTGGGCGCTCAGGGCGCCGCTCTCCTCCACCCGGCGGGTGCGGGCGCGGTCGGCATCCGCCCGCGCCTCGACCAGCCGCGCCTCGGCCTCCTCCACCGCGGCCCGGGACTGGGCCAGCTCGGCCGCCACCACCTCGTCGGCCACCCGGGCGAGGAGCTGACCCTTGGTCACCCGGTCGCCCACATCGACCAGCACCTTGGTCAGCCGGTAGCCGCTGAGCTCGGGGCCTATCAGGGCCTCCTGCTGGGCGACGACGTTGCCGTAGGCGGTGACGGTGCGGGGCCAGTCCGCGGGCTCGGGGGCCGTCAGGGTCACCGACAGCGCCGGACGCTGGGCCTGGGTATCGCCCTGAGTCGGGGGTGCCTCGGCCTGGGCCAGAGCAACGGGGCCCGCGGCCCAGGGCAAGGCGCCCGCCAGGACGAGGGCCAGGACGGCGCCGAGTGACAGCAGCAGGCGCTTTGCAGGGGAAGCAGGCTCGGGCATGGGTCTACCTGCCGGCAGGTGCCGGGGTCGGTTCGGGGTCATGGGGCAGCCGGCGTGCGATCTCGTGGTCGAGGAGCGCACGGGCGAAGCCCACCAGTCGGTCGAGGGTGCGTTCCCTCGCCCGCGGGCGGTCGAGCACCCCGGGGGCGAGGAGGCGCATCATCTCCCGGGACATGCAGTAGTCATGGGCCATGGCGACCAGGGCGAAGGCCAGTTGGTGGATGTCGTCGTCCGGCTCGGCCAGGGCGCAGTGACGCGCCAGCAGACCGACCAGGGCGCGGTGGGCGGGGGCTATGGTCTGGTCCACCACCTCCCGGAAGGCGCCAGAGGGCTCCAGCATCTCGCGCAGATGGAGCTTCATGAC
>JALOLI010000112.1 GCA_025456165.1 Acidimicrobiia bacterium
TCCTGGCAGAGGCGCATCTCGCGTCCCCGCACGTAGAGGATGTGGGTGATGGGCCGGTCGGCCGGATCGTTGGAGGGCAGGTCGGTGTCGAGCAACAGCAGCGGCACCCGGCCCACGTCGATGCGCCAGACGCCGATGTCGACCATCCGCCCGGGCAGCTCGACCTGGACGATGAGGGGATGGCCGGTGCGGTCGAGCACCCGGCGCAGGGCCCGCCGGGCGATCTCCACGGTGCGGTAGTGATGCTGCTGGGTGCCTTCGGGGTCCACCTCCTGGTGGAAGTAGCCCAGGCGGTACAGGAGGCCGATGCCCACCATGGGGATGCCCAGGTCCGAGGCCGCCTTGGCGTGGTCGCCGGCGAGCACCCCAAGGCCGCCGGCGTAGAAGGGAAGGGTGTGGTGCACGCCGTACTCGGTGCACAGGTAGGCCAGGCCGTGGGGCAGGGCGTCGGGGTGGTGGCGGGAGTACCAGGTGTCCTCCGCCGCCATGTACTGGTCGAAGGTGGCGACGACCTCGTGGTACAGGTCGGCGAAGGAGTCGTTGTCCTCGAGCGACTCCCACACATCGGGGGGCACGGCCTGGATCATGCTCAGCGGGTTCAGGGTGTGCTGCCAATAGGGCAGGCTCACCCGCTGCCAGAGCTCGCGGGCCGGGCGGTGCCACACCCACCACATGTTGTAGGCGAGGTCCCAGAGCCGTTCGTAGGTCTGGGGGAGGGGCACCTTGGTGCCGTGGGCCACCGGGATGGCCGGTAGGGGTGAGGGGCGCGTCGTCATCGACCTTGGATCAGGGGTGAGTCCGAATCCTACCCCCGCCGGTGCGCCCATCCGAATCGAATTGGGCCCCAATATGATGCCTCCCCATGGCCTTCCCCGACGGCACCGCCGACTTCCGTTCCGACACCGTGACCCGGCCCACTCCCGAGATGCGCCGGGCGATGGCCGACGCCGAGGTCGGGGACGACTCCTACGGCGAGGACCCCACCGTGAACGCCCTGCAGGAAGAGGCGGCCGCCGCGGTCGGGAAGGAGGCGGCCCTGTTCGTTCCCAGTGGGACGATGGGCAACCAGCTGGCGGTCAACCTGCAGACCCGCCCGGGGGACGAGGTGCTCTGCACCGAGTGGGCCCACCTGCGCAACTACGAACGCGGCGCTTCCGCCGCCCTTTCGGGTGCCGCCTTCCGCACCGTGCCCGGCGAGGGCGGGGTCATCACGCCAGAGCAGGTGGCGGCCGCTCTGGAGTGGGCCGGGGGCTCGTGGCCGCGGATCTCGCTGCTGGTTTGGGAGAACACCCACAATGCCGCCGGGGGAACGGTCCTGACCCCCGAGGCCACGGCCGCAGCCACGGCGATCGCTCGGGAGCGGGGCCTGGCGGTCCACCTCGACGGCGCCCGCCTGTTCAATGCGGCGGTGGCCGCGGCCCGCCCGGCCGCCGCGCTGGCTGCCGGGGCGGACACGGTCATGTTCTGCTTCTCCAAGGGGCTGGGGGCGCCGGCAGGATCGGTGCTCTGCGGGCGGGCGGACCTGATCCTGGCGGCGCGCACCGTGCGCCGCCGGTTCGGGGGCACGATGCGCCAGGCCGGAGTGCTGGCCGCCGCGGCGCGGGTGGCGCTGCGCGATTGGGGACGGCTCGCCGCGGACCATGCCCTGGCCCGGGATCTGGCGGAAGTGCTCGAGGAGCGACTGCCGGGGGCGGCGATGGCCCCGCCGCAGACCAACATGGTGCAGTTGGCCGGCAACCGCCTTCCGGGCGGGCCGGAGCCATTTCGGGAGGCGCTGGCCACCGCCGGGGTGCGGGTGGGCTATATCCGTCCGGGAGTGCTGCGCTTCGTTACCCACCGGGACGTCGACGCCTCCGACGTGGCCCGGGTCGGCTCCGTCGCCGGGGCCCTGGGCAGATGAGACGGGGCCCCGCCGTTCGGGGCGGGTCGTGAGCTACGCCCTGCTCTTCCCCGGCCAGGGCAGCCAGGCGGTGGGCATGGGCGCCGACGTCTTCGCCGCCCGGCCGGACCTGGAGGCAGCGGCCGCCGCGGCCCTGGGCTGGGACCTGGCGCGGCTGTGCCGGGAGGGGCCGGAGGAGGCCTTGACCCGCACCGAGCACGCCCAACCCGCTCTCTACACGGTGGCCTTCGCCCTGTGGCAGGCGCTGGCCGCCCACCCGATCCCGGCGCCGGCGGCAGCCGCGGGGCACTCCCTGGGCGAGTACACCGCTCTGGCGGCCGCCGGGGTCATCGCTTTCGAGGATGGTCTGCGGCTGGTGGCGGCGCGGGGCCGGGCGATGGCGGCGGCGGCCGCCGCCGCCCCCTCGGGCATGGCCGCCCTGCTGGGGGTCGAAGCGGAGGCCGCCGAGGCGCTGGCCGCCGCCCGGCGGGATGAGGGCGGCAGCCTGTGGGTGGCCAACCTGAACGCCCCGGAGCAGGTGGTGCTGGCCGGCGGGGTGGCCGACCTGGCCTGGGCGGAAGAGCACGCTCGGGAGCATGGGGTGCGCCGGGTGGCGCGGCTCAAAGTCGCCGGGGCGTTCCACTCGCCGTTCATGGCCTCGGCCGCCGCCGATCTCGCCGCGGCGATGGCCGCCGCCGATTTCGCCACCCCGGCCTTCCCGGTGTGGGCCAATGCCACCGCCGCTCCCTACGAGGGCGACGCCGGGGCGCTCCTGCTGCGCCAACTCACCTCCCCGGTGCGCTTCGCCGAGTCGCTGGCCACCATGGCGGCTGCCGGCATCCGCACCTTCGTCCACGTTGGCCCGGGAGACGTAACCGCCGGCCTGGCCCGGAGGTCGGTAGAGGGTGCAGAGACGCACGTGGTGTCCCGCCTCGACGAGGTGGACGCCGTGGCGGCGGCCCTGGCCGCCGCCTGAGACGCCGAGGCAGGAGGAACCGTGCCGGCTCCCATCATCACGGGTTGGGGCAAGTGCCTGCCGCCTGCCGTGCTCTCCAACGCCGATCTGGAGACCCTGACCGACACCAGCGACGAGTGGATCGTCACCCGGACCGGCATCCGGGAGCGGCGTATCAGCCATGCCGAGGTCTCCGACATGGCGGCAGTCGCCGGCCGGGAGGCCCTGGCCGCCGCCGGAGTGGCGGCCGATCAGGTGGACCTGCTGATCGTGGCGACCTGCACCCCCGACCGCCTGGTGCCCAGCGCCGCCGCCCTCGCCCAGGAGAAGATCGGGGCCGCAGGGTCCGGGGCCATGGACCTCAATGCCGCTTGCTCCGGCTTCCTGTACGGGCTGGCGGTGGCCGATCAGATGGTGCGGACCGGCGCCATGCGCCGGGTCCTGCTCATCGGGGCGGAGAAGCTGCACTTCTTCCTGGACTTCACCGACCGGGCCACCAGCGTGCTCTTCGGCGACGGGGCGGGGGCGGTGCTGATCGAGGCGTCCGAGGAGGACGAAGCCGGCCTGCTCGCCTTCGAGTTGGGGGCCGACGGGACCGCGGCCGACATCCTGTGCATCCCCGGCAGCGGCACCGAGGGGGTCCCCGGGGCCTCCCGTCGCACCCGGGTGCAGATGGAGGGCCCGACGGTGTTCCGCCGGGCCGTCGAGGCGATGGGGGATGCTTCGCTCCGGGTGCTGGAGAAGGCCGGGCTCGGCCTCGATGATGTCGACCTGCTGATCCCGCACCAGGCCAACCTGCGCATCGTCGAGGCCACCGCCCGGCGCCTTGGGCTCGATCCCGCCCGGGTGGCGGTGAACCTCGACACCTACGGGAACACCTCGGCGGCTTCGATCCCCATCGCCCTGGTCGAGGCTCTGGAACAGGGCCGGGTGCAGCCCGGGGCCCTGCTGGTCTTCGCCGCCTTCGGCGGCGGGCTCACCTGGGCGGCAGCCGCCTACCGCTGGGGCTCCCGGGTCACCCCGCGGGGCAGTGCGGGGGCAGCGCTGCCGCCGGCTACGGCGAGCAGCCTCGAGCTGCTGGCACCCAACGTCGCGCTCTACGGAAAGGGGGTCTGACATGGGGCGAGTGGCGCTGGTCACCGGGGCGGGGCGGGGCATCGGCCGGGCGGTGGCCGAGCACCTGGCCGACGCCGGGCATCGGGTGGCGGTCAACTACCGTTCGTCGGCCGCCGAGGCGGAGGCGGTGGCGGCCGGCATCGTGGCCGCTGGAGGAGAGGCGGTGGCGGTGGGCGCCGATGTGTCCGACGAGGCCGCCGTGGCGGCTCTGTTCGCCGCGGTGGAGCAGCGCCTGGGCCCGGTGGAGATCCTGGTGAACAACGCCGGGATCACCCGCGACGGCCTGCTGCTGCGCATGAGCGCCGCCGATTGGGATGCGGTGCTCGCCGCCGACCTGCGCTCGGCGTTCCTTTGCACCCGGGCGGCGCTGCGCCACATGGTGCGGGCGCGCTGGGGGCGCATCGTTTCCATCGGCTCGGTGGCCGGCCTGGCGGGGAACGCCGGCCAGGCCAACTACGCCGCGGCCAAGGCGGGGCTGATCGGATTCAGCAAGGCGGTGGCTCGCGAGGTCGGCTCCCGGGGCATCACGGTCAACGTGGTGGCGCCCGGGTTCATCGAGACCGACATGACGGCGGCCCTGGGCGAGCCGGACCGCGAGGCGGCGCGGCAGGCGATCGCCCTGGGCAGGTTCGGGACACCCCAGGAGGTGGCGGCGGCGGTCGGCTATCTTGCCTCGGGCCCGGCCGCCTACGTCACCGGCCAGGTGATGGTGATCGACGGCGGAATGGCACTCTAAGGAGGCGGCATGGAACGGTCCGAGATCCAGGCGAAGCTGACCGACCTGCTGGTGGAGGAACTGGGGCTGGAGCGCGACAAGATCAAGCTGGCGGCCTCGTTCGAGAAGGACCTCGAGGTCGACTCGCTCGGCGTGGTGGAGCTGCTGATGGCGCTCGAGGACGCCTTCGGCGTGACCATCCCCGACGACGAGGCCGAGCGGATCGTCACCGTGGCCGACGCGGTGGACCTCATCGCGGAGAAACTCGGGGCCTGATGGCGGCGGCTCGCCGGGTGGTGGTCACCGGGCTGGGGACGGTGAACCCGCTCGGCCTCGATGTGCCCTCGTTCTGGGAGGCGTGCCTCGCCGGGCGCTCCGGCGCCGGCGAGATCCGCTCCTTCGACGCCTCGCCGTTGCGCACCCGCATCGCCGCCGAGGTGACCGGCTTCGATCCCGAGGCGTTCATATCGCCCGGCGGATGGACCGCTACGGCCAGTTCTTCCTGGTGGCCGCGGGCCAGGCCCTGGCCGACGCCGGCCTGGCCTACGCCGAGGGCGACCCGGCGGCGGAGCGCGCCGGCGTGGCGGTGGGCTCGGGCATCGGCGGCATCCTCACCTTCCAGGAGGGCATGGACGCCATGCGGCAGCGGGGCTACGACCGGGTGAGCCCCTACGCCATCCCCCAGATCATCTCGAACATGGCCGCCGGGCAGGTCTCCATCGACCACCACCTCTACGGGCCGAGCCTGTGCGCCGTGACCGCTTGCGCCGCCTCGGCGAATGCCCTCGGCGACGCCGCCGAGGTGATCCGGCGGGGAGATGCCGATGTGATGGTGGCCGGGGGAGCCGAAGCGGCGGTCTGCGAGTTCGCCGTGGCCGGCTTCACCCAGGCCCGGGCGCTGAGCACCCGCAACGACGACCCCGCCGGGGCCTCGCGGCCTTTCGACGCCGCCCGCGACGGGTTCGTGATGGGGGAGGGGGCCGCGGTGCTGGTGCTCGAAGCCGAGGAGCACGCCCGGGCGCGAGGCGCCCGGGCCTACGGCGCCCTGGCCGGCTACGGGATGTCCTCCGACGGCTACCACATCACCCTGCCCCGTCCGGGCGGGGCAGGGGCGGCCCGGGCGATGGCGCAGGCCCTCCGGTCGGCCGGCCTGGCGGCGGCCGACATCGACTACATCAACGCCCACGGCACCTCGACTCAAGCCAACGACGCCGCCGAGACGGCGGCGATCAAGTCGGTGTTCGGGGAGCATGCCTACCGGGTCCCGGTCTCCTCGACCAAGTCGATGACCGGGCACCTGCTCGGGGGGGCTGGGGCCCTGGAGGCGCTGGTGTGCCTGCTGGCAATCCGCGACGGGATCGTGCCGCCCACGATCAACTACGAGACCCCCGATCCGGAGTGCGACCTGGACTACGTGCCGAACCGGGCGCGCCGTCTCCCGGTGCGGGCGGCGATGAGCAACTCGTTCGGCTTCGGGGGCCACAACGTATCCCTGGTGCTCACCGCTGCGGAGTAGCGGCGTTGCGCCGGCCGCCCGAGATGGGGGGAGCCGGTAGCGTGGGGAGGAGATGACCTCTCCCGTGTCCCCCGGCCCGCCCGTCTACGCCTTCTGCCCCATGTGCGCCGCTCCTCTGGAGTGGCGGGACCTGGGCGGGCGGCCGCGCCGGGCCTGCCCGGGATGCGGTTTCGTCCACTGGCCGAACCCCGGGGTGGGGGCGGCGGCCGTGGTGCAAGATGACGCCGGGCGGGTCCTGCTGGTGCGCCGGGCCCCGGGGGCCACGCAGGCGGGGCTCTGGTCGGTTCCGGCAGGGTTTGTCGATGCCGGCGAGGAGGTGCGCGCCGCCGCCCGGCGCGAACTGGAAGAGGAGACCGGCCTCGTCGCCGAGATCGGCGAGGTCCTGCAGGTGGCCTCG
>JALOLI010000113.1 GCA_025456165.1 Acidimicrobiia bacterium
TCGGGCGCTTGCTCGCCGATCTGGGAGAGAAGCGGCGGCGGCTCGAGGCCAAGCGCGACCGCCTGCTGGCCCGCCTCGGTTAGCGGGCCCGTCTCCCCCTAACATCCCAATGCCCCGGCAGCGCCGCCGCGTCGGGCGCCCGACAGAGGAGAAGCCCATGCCCCGTCTCGCGCTGCTCGACGGGCACAGCCTCGCCTACCGGGCCTTCTACGCCCTGCCGCCCGACCTGTCCACCCCGGACGGGCGGCCCACCAACGCCGTCTTCGGCTTCACCTCAATGGTGATCAAGCTGCTGGGCGACGAGCATCCCGAGGCCATGGCGGTGGCCTGGGACACCCCCGAGCCCACCTTCCGCGATGCGGCCTACGCCGGCTACAAGGCCACCCGCAAGGCCGCCCCGGACCTCTTCCGCCAGCAGCTGCCGCTAATGGACGAAGTGGCCGACTGCCTGGGAATCCGCCAGTTCCGCCTCCCCGGCTACGAGGCCGACGATGTCATCGCCACGGTGGCGCGCCGCGCCGCCGCCGCCGGATGGGAGGTGCTGGTGGTGACGGGCGACCGCGACGCCTTCCAGTTGGTGGGCGGCCCGATCAAGGTGGTGTACACCCGGCGGGGGATCAGCGACACGGTGCTGGCCGACACCCGCTGGGTCGAGGAGCGCTACGGGGTGACCCCGGCGCAGTACCCCGACTACGCCGCCCTGCGGGGCGACACCTCGGACAACCTGCCCGGGGTGCCCGGGGTGGGGGAGAAGACCGCGGCCCGACTGGTGGCGGAGTACGGGGGCCTCGAAGGCATCTACGCCCACCTGGAGGACCACTCGCCCCGGCTGCGCGCGGGCCTGGAGGCGGCGCGAGACCAGGTGTTCCTCAACCGGCAGCTGACCTACCTGCTGGAGGATGTTCCGGTCGAGGCGGCTCCGGAGGACCTGCGGCTCCTGCCCTGGGACCCGGCCCGGGTGCGCCCGGTGTTCGATGCTCTGGCCTTCCGCGGGCTCTGGCAGAGGCTGCAGGAAGCGGGGGGCGGCGGCCAGGAGGCGGCCGGCGGGGTTCTGGATGTGGAGGTCGTCGTGGCGGCGGAGCCAGGCGCGCTGGCCGCCGGGGGTGGTCTGCTGGCCCTGGAACCGGTATGGGATGGTGGGGTCCTGACCGGAGTGGTGGTGGCCGGCACCGGCGAGCGGGTCTCTTTCGTCACCGCCGAGCGCCTGGGGGCCCTGGCGGAGGCCCTGGCCGACCCGGCGGTGCCCAAGGCCTTGCACGACGCCAAGCCGCTCACCCGGGCGCTGCTGGAGGCCGGGGGTGACCTGGCCGGGCTCGCCTGCGACACGGCCCTGGCCGGCTACCTCATCACCCCCACGGAGCGGGCCCCCGACCTGAGCAGCCTCGCCTCGCAGGTGCTCGGGCTGGAGATCGAGCCTGAGGGAGCGGCCGCCACGGCCCGGGGAGCACAGGGGGCCTTCGACTTCGAGGCCGGCGGGCCGGACCTGGAGCGGGCCGGCCGGCGGGCGGTGGCAGTGGCCCGGCTGGCCGAGCCGCTGACCGCGCTGCTGGAGGCGCGCGGCGGACTCGAGTTGTACCGCGAGGTGGAACTGCCCCTGGTCCGGGTGCTGGCCGGCATGGAGGAGGCCGGCATCCTGGTGGACCGGGCCTACCTGGCGGAACTGGGCGAGCACCTCCGAGACCGCCTCGCCACCCTCGAACGCAAGGCCTACGAGGCGGCGGGGGAGCCGTTCAACATCAACTCCACCCAGCAGCTGCGGGAGCTGCTGTTCGATCGCTTGCGGCTCCCGGTGCTGAAGAAGACGCCCAAGGGGGCGCCGTCGACCGACGCCTCGGTGCTGCAGAAGATGGTGGACCAGCACCCCGTCGTCGGCCACCTGCTGGCCTATCGCGAGCTGGAGAAGCTGCGCTCCACCTACGTGGACGGCCTCCTGCCGTTGATCGCTGCCGACGGGCGAATCCACTGCGCCTTCAACCAGACCGGGGCGGCCACCGGGCGCATCTCCAGCGAGCGGCCCAACATGCAGAACATCCCGGTGCGCACCGAAGAGGGGCGCACCATCCGCCGGGCCTTCGTGGCCGCACCGGGCCACACCTTCGTGGTAGCCGACTACTCCCAGATCGAACTGCGGATCCTGGCCGATCTCAGCGGGGACGCCGGGCTGCTCGAGGCGTTCACCTCCGGGGCCGACATCCACACCGCCACCGCCGCCCGGGTGTTCGGGCTGGCTCCGGACCAGGTGACGCCCGACCTGCGCCGCCGGGCGAAGATGATCAACTTCGGCCTCCTCTACGGCATGGAGGCCTACGGGCTGGGGCAGCGCCTCGAGATCCCCACCGAGGTCGCCAAGGAGCACATGGACGCCTACTTCGCCCAGTTCCCCGCCGTGGCCGCCTTCATGCAGGGCATGGTCTCCCGGGCCCGGGCCGACGGCTTCACCACCACCATGCTGGGGCGGCGGCGCTACCTGCCCGAACTGGCCTCGGACAACTTCCGCATCCGCCAGGCGGCGGAGCGCATGGCGCTGAACGCCCCCATCCAGGGGTCGGCGGCCGACATCATCAAGAAGGCCATGGTGGCCCTGGACGCCGAGTTGGGCCGCGGCGGGCCCGCCGCCACCATGCTGCTGCAGGTGCACGACGAACTGGTGCTCGAAGCTCCGGTCGAGGATGCGGAGGAGACGGCGGCCCTGACCCGGCGGATCATGGAGGGGGTCGTCGAGCTGCGGGTGCCGCTGCGGGTCGACGTCGGCATCGGCCGGACTCTGGGGGACGCCAAAGGCTGACCGCGCTCCGCACTAGGTGTGTTACCCTTCCGCCGCTCCCATGCGATCTCCCGATCGCGGGGAAGCCCACTTCCAGGAGACACATAAACCCATGACCGACGACATCAACGACGCGCCCGCCCCCGACATCTCCGAGGGCGAGCAGTTGACGGCGACCGCGACCGACGCCGAGGCCGCCATCGCCCCTGCGGCGGAGGAGATTCCTGCCACGACGCCGGAGTCCGCCGCGGCGCTTGCCGAAGAGATCCCGGCCGTGACCCCTGCCGAGGAAGCCCCGGCGGTGGCCGCTGTCGAGGAGCTCCCGGCTGCCGCCCCGGTCGCGGTCGTGGCAGCGGCTGTGATCCCCGCCGAGGACATCCCGGTCGGCCGCCTGTCGGCCGAGGACTTCGCCGCCGCGGTGGAGCGCACTGTGGTCGAGTTCTCCGAGGGCAGCCTGGTGAGCGGCACCGTCGTGCGGGTCGACCCCGACGAGGTGCTGGTCGACATCGGCTTCAAGTCCGAGGGCATCATCCCGATCGCCGAGCTCTCCATCCGCAACAACGTCAACCCCAACGAAGTGGTTCAGGTCGGGGAAAGGATCGAGGCCCTGGTGCTCCAGGTCGAAGACCAGGAGGGCCGGCTGATCCTGTCCAAGAAGCGCGCTCAGTACGAGCGCGCCTGGGGGCGCATCGAGGAGATCATGCGCCAGGGCGGGACGGTCACCGGCCAGGTCATCGAGGTGGTCAAGGGCGGCCTGATCGTGGACATCGGCCTGCGGGGCTTCCTGCCCGCGTCGCTCGTGGAGCTGCGCCGGGTGCGGGACCTGCAGCCCTATGTGGGCACGGCTCTCGAGGCCAAGGTCATCGAGCTCGACAAGAACCGCAACAACGTGGTGCTGTCGCGCCGGGCCTACCTCGAAGAGGAGCAGCAGGAGCAGCGCCAGGCCTTCCTGGACGCGCTGGCGCCGGGAGAGATCCGCAACGGCGTCGTCTCCTCGGTGGTCAACTTCGGCGCTTTCGTGGACCTGGGCGGCATGGACGGCCTGGTGCACGTGTCCGAGCTGTCCTGGCAGCATGTCAGCCATCCGGGCGAGGCGGTGTCGGTCGGCGACAAGGTGACCGTCAAGGTGCTCGAGGTCGACCGCGATCGGGAGCGCATCTCACTCTCCATGCGCCAGACCCACGAGGATCCCTGGGAGTCGTTCTCGTCGGCCCACCAGGTGGGCGACGTGGTCGACGGCGCGGTCACCAAGACGGTGCCCTTCGGGGCCTTCGTCTCGGTCACCGAAGGGGTGGAGGGCCTGGTGCACGTGTCGGAGATCGCCATGCACCACGTCGAGAGCCCGGAACTCGAGCTCTCGGTGGGCCAGCCGGTGAAGGTCAAGATCACCGAGATCGACGGCGACCGGCGGCGCATCAGCCTGTCGATCAAGCAAGCCACCCCCGAGTGGTCGCAGCGCTCCCAGTGGACCGAGGAGCGGCGTCCGGTCCGTCCTCGCCGGCGCAAGGAGTTCCAGCGCGAGGAGGAAGCGGCCGAGCCGCAGCCGACCTTCGCCGCCGACGCCTCGCTCGAAGCGATCCTCCAGGAGCTCAAGGAGAAGGGGATCGGGCGCAAGTAGCCCGTCTTCGGGTGCCGGCCAGGGGCCGGCACCCGTCTCCTGCGGCCAACTGCCCCTCAAGGCGGACCCCCGCTCGTCCGAAGGACTAGTCACCACGAGAGACGTGCGCCCGGCGCACGCGGAGGAAGGTGGCTATGGCCCGCCGGGGCAGGCTGATCCTGATCATCGATCCCGACCTCGACTTCGTCGAGGACACCCGGCTGCTGCTCGATGGGGAGCGGACGCTCACGGCTCGCTCTCTGGAAGAGGCCGAGGAGATCGCCGAGGGCGGACGGGTCGATGCTGCCGTCCTGGGCCCCTCTTTCGGCAACGAGGCCGGGGTACGGGCCGCCGGGAGGCTGCTGGCCGTCGACCCGACCATTCGCCTCGTGCTGGCGGCGAATGTGGTGACCAACCGGGTGTTGCTCGCCGCGTTGCAGACCGGCCTGGCCGATGTCATCGATACCCCGCTGACGGTGCGCAAACTGGCGACGGCGCTGGCGGCTCCCGCCCGCGCCGCGTCCGGGGCTCGCGTGCTCGACATTGTGGTCGAGGCGGCCCCGGCCGTTCCGACGGTGGCTGCTCCTCCGATCCTGGCCCCCGGACCGGCGGCGGCCTTCCTGTCTGCTGCTGCGGAGCCTGTGGCGCTCGCTCCGGTGGTGGTGCCGGTGCCTGAGGTTGTCGTGGCCGCTGCTGCGGTTCCGGCTCCGGTGGC
>JALOLI010000114.1 GCA_025456165.1 Acidimicrobiia bacterium
CCGTTGTCCACGGCGTAGGCCACCTCGTGGTGGAAGCTGTGGCCGGCGAGCGTCGCGTGGTTCACCTCGATGTTCACGAACACCTCGCCGACGAGGCCGTACCGCTCCAGGAACCCGTGCACTGCGGCGCAGTCGAAGTCGTATTGGTGCTTGGTGGGCTCCTGCGGCTTGGGCTCGATGAGGATGGTGCCCTCGAACCCGATCTGGTGCTTGTACTCGACCACCATCGAGAGGAAGCGAGCCAACTGATCGGCTTCCTGCCGCATCCTGGTGTTGAGCGCCGTGTCGTAGCCCTCCCGGCCTCCCCACAGGACGTAGCTGGTCCCCCCGAGGCGGTGGGTGGCGTCGATGGCGTTCTTCACCTGGGCGGCGGCGTAGGCGAACACCTCCGGGTCGGGGTTGGTGGCCGCGCCGGCGGCGTAGCGGGGATGGCTGAACAGGTTGGCCGTCCCCCAGAGGAGGCGGACGCCGGTGCGCCTCATGTGCTCCTCGGCGTAGTCGACCATGGCCACTAGGTTGCGCTTCGTCTCGGCGAAGGTGGCCCCGGCCGGAGCGATGTCGGCGTCGTGGAAGCAGAAGAAGGGCACGCCGAGCTTGGCGATGAACTCGAACGCCGCGTCCATCTTCATGCGGGCCGCCGCCATGGGATCCATCCCCGCATCGAGCCACGGCCTATCGAGGGTGCCCGGGCCGAACATGTCCTGGCCCGACGCCGCGAAGGAGTGCCAGTAGGCGACGGCGATACGCAGGTGGTCCTCCATGCGCTTGCCGAGCACGAGCCGATCCGGGTCGTACACCCGGTACGCCAGGTCGGTGCCGGCTTCGTGGCCGCCGAATGGGATCCGGCCGGGAACATCCGCAAAGAAGTCGACCATGCTGCTCCTGCTTCCTTTCGCCGCCGGCCCCGGGCCGGCGGATAGTCACCATGTCACTCCGTGGCGGCGCGGGCTTCGCCTGCCTCCCACCCCTCGACCCGCCCGGCGCCCGGGATCACCTTCACCCCTTCCCGGACGCACGGCGCCGGAATCCCTGCCGCGGGCCGCCCCGGCCCTTCCTGAGGTTCCACATCACCCCGCCGACCGGCAGGCTGTCCTCAATGGAGCTCGGCGAGCTCGGACTTCGTCGCCGTGCCGGGGAGCTTGCCGATGATGATCATCCCCAGCACCTCGTCCTTGGTCACTTCGCTCTTGTTGACCGTGCCGACGAGCTTGCCCTGCAGCATCACGCTGATCCGGTCGGCCAGGTCGAACACGCCGTGGATGTCGTGGCTGATCAGGAAGATGCCGATGCCCTCGGCCTTCAGCTGGTTGATCAGGTTGTGGACCTGCGCCGTCTCCGCCGGCCCCAGGGCCGCCGTGGGCTCGTCCATGATGAGGATCCTGGCGTTGAAGTGCACTGCCCGGGCGATGGCCACCGACTGGCGCTGGCCGCCGGAGAGGGATCGCACCGCGGTCAGCAGATTCTGGAACTGGGGGTTGAGCCGCCCCATGACCTGGCGGGCGGCCTGCTCCATGGCCCGGTTGTCGAGGGTCTTCCAGCGGCTCAGCACCTCCCGTCCGAGGAACATGTTCGATGGAGCGTCGATGTTCTCGGCGAGAGCCAGGGTCTGGTAGATGGTCTCGATGGCGTACTTCTTGGCGTCGCGCGGCGTCTCGATGGTCGCCTTCTCGCCGTTGATGAGGATCTCCCCCGAGTCGGCCTTGTGGGCCCCGGAGAGCGTCTTGATCAGGGTGGTCTTGCCGGCCCCGTTGCCGCCCACCAGGCCGACGACCTCGCCCGGGTACAGGTCGAGGCTCACTCCGTCCACGGCGTGCACCCCGCCGAAGGCGACGCGGATGTCGCGCATGTCGACGAGGGGAACACCCCTGGAGGCTTGGGTCGTCATGGTCATTTCGGCCTCCGCTTGAAGATCGTGTCGAGGGCCACGGCGAAGACGAGGACGACGCCGGCGGCCACATCCTGGATCGGCGCCTCGACGCCGACGAGCACCATTCCGGACTGCAGCGACTGCATCACCAGGGCGCCGAGCACGGCGCCGGAGATCGTGCCCACCCCACCGGCGAGGGAGGTCCCGCCGATCACGGCGGCGGCGATCACGTAGAGCTCTGCGCTCTGTCCCAGGCCGCTCACCGCGGCGTTGAGCCGGGCGGTCTGCACTGCGGCGGCGATCGCGACCAGGATGCCCATCAGGATGAAGGACTTCATGATGACCCAGCGGGTCTTGATGCCCCCGAGCTCGGCGGCCTCGGGATTGCCGCCGATGGCGAACACGTAGCGGCCGAAGCGGAGCCGGGTGGCGATGAAGGTCATGACCAGGGTGACCCCGATCAGGAGCAGCACCGGATTGGCCAGGCCGAAGGGGATGTCCCCGCCGCCCCGCTCGGCGGCGACCCGCTCTGGCAGGTAGTAGAGGTTGAGGTAGCCGACCGCCCCGAGGACCACACCGCAGCTGAGGACGCCGAGGGAGATCTCGGCCCAGAAGGGGCGAAGCCCCAACCCGAACTTGCGGCGCTGGCGCCGGCCGTTGAACAGCAGCACCAGGATCCCCGCACAGGCGACGGCTCCCACGATCCAGCTCCAGAGCCCGCCGATGCTCCCGCGCGAACCGCCCCCTAAGAGCTGGAACGTGGAGTCCATGGGGGCGATGGTCTGGCCGCTGGCCTGCCACCAGGCCACGCCCCTCCAGACCAGGAGGCCGCCCAGGGTCACGATGAAGGAGGGCACGCCGACGTAGGCGATGATGAAGCCGTGCAGGCCGCCGATGAGCGCTCCCAGCGCCAGGCCGGCGGCGAGGGCGATGATCCACATCGCCCAGTGGTCGTAGCCGATCCAGTCCGGCAGGATCTCGCGCTGCAGCATGGCCATCGCCATGCCCACCGCGCCCAGCACGGAGCCGACCGACAGGTCGATGTTGCGGGACACGATGATGAGCACCATGCCCGTGGCCATGATGGCGACGGTGGCCGTCTGCACCGAGAGGTTCCACAGGTTGCGGGGGGTGAGGAAGGTGCCCCCGGTCCAGAAGTGGAAGCCGATCCAGATGACGGCCAGCGCTCCGAGCATGCCCATGAGGCGCGTGTCGATCTCGACCGCGCGCACCATCGAGCGGAGCCGCAGGCGCTGAGCCGCGGTCTTCGAGGCCGCGGGTGGGATGGGCGGGCTGCCGGTCACACTCATTGCACCTCCTGGCCGTTGCGCCAATCCTACGCAGACGCGCCGCGCCCCCGAGGTCCGGGAGCGCGGCGCTTCACTACCAGCCGATGATCAACTCGGGTCGATCATCCGCAGACGGCGACGGTCCCGGCGGCGACACCCTGGCAGAGGGTGGCGACGTCGATCCAGCCGGCGTCGATGACAACCTGCAGGTTGTCCTTCGTGATCGGAATCGGGGTCAACAGGTACGAGGTCATGTTGTTCCCGCCCGGCGACATGAACATCACGATGCCGGGAAGATCGGCCAGAGCGGTGCCCTGGGCGAGCAGGACCGCCGCTTCGCCGGCCTTCTTGCCGAGCTCGCGAGCGTCCTTCCACACCGACACCGTCTGCGTCCCGAGGGCGATCCGGTTCAGGGCGGCGGCGTCGCCGTCCTGTCCGGAAACCGGCACGACGCCGGCGAGGCCCTGGGCGGCAAGGGCGGTGATCACGCCGCCGGCCGTGCCGTCGTTGGAAGCAACCACGGCATCGACCAGGTTGTTGTTCTGGGTCAGGATCTGCTCCATGTTGGTCTGGGCAACAGCCGGATCCCAGTTGTCGGTGTACATCTCGCCGACGTTGACGATGGCGCCGGAATCGATGGCCGCCTGCAGGATCTCCTGCTGGCCGCCACGAAGGAAGTCGGCGTTGGCATCAGCCGAGTTGCCCTTGATGAAGACGTAGTTGCCTTCGGGCATGGCGGCGAAGATGGCCCGCGCCTGCATCCGGCCGACCTCGACGTTGTCGAACGTGATGTAGAGAGCGCCCGGGTCCTCGATCAGACGGTCGTACGCAATGACCGGGATGCCCTCCGCCAGGGCCGCGGTCACCGCCGGCTTGATGGCGGTGCCGTCCTGCGCCAGGATGATGACCACATCGGCGCCCTGGGAGATCAGGTTCTCCACATCGGCGATCTGCTGCTCGGCAGACGAACCGGCATCGGCGCTGATGTAGCGCCCGCCGCCGGCCTCGATGGCCGCCTTCATGTCGGGCTCATCCCACTTGGCCCAGCGCTCTTCGTTGTAGTTGTTCCACGACACCCCGACGATGAACTCGTCACCGGCGGCCGTCGTCGTAGCTCCAGTTGTGGTGGTCCCTTCGCTGTCGTCCCCGCATGCTGCCAATACCAGCACCAGGCTCAGGACGGCGAATACAACCACGAGTTTGCGGTTGAACACCCTTTGGTTCCTCCCTTTGTGGTGTTCTGCGGGCAGGTTCTCCCTGAAGCCCGCATCGTGCTCCCTGAAGGATATTCGAGTTTGTTCGACCCTGCAACATAAACCGGGGAGGAGTTTCGCGGGCGAGGGTGAGAGGCTACCGGACCGCAGCCCGGCACTCTGCCAGGCCGCCGTCCCACACTGCGGAACCCGGCCCCGGCTGGGACCGGCAGCGATATAGTTAGGGCCCGAACAAATCCGAGGAACCAGGTGCCCGGCAGAGACATCCCCCCCGATGGGGCCACCCGGCGGACAGGGGTAGCGACGGACGAGGTGCGGCGGCACAACCTCGCGCTGGTGCTGTACCGCTTGCACTTCGCCGGGCCGCTGAGCCGCTCCCGGCTGGCCTCGATGACGGGCCTGAGCCGCTCGACCATGGCGGATCTGATCGGCGAGCTCTCCTCTCTGGACCTGGTCGTGGAAGGCCCCAGCCTCGCCCATTCCGGGCCCGGCCGGCCGTCGCCCATGGTCCACACCCGGCCCCACGGAGCCGTCGTCCTGGCCGTCGAACTCGCGGTGGACTCGCTGGCCGTGGCCACGGTGGGCCTGGGAGGTCACGTGTTCGACCGGCGCCGCCTGGAGCGGTCCCGGGAGCACGTCTCCCCGGAGGATGCGGTGCAGGACG
>JALOLI010000115.1 GCA_025456165.1 Acidimicrobiia bacterium
GAAGTCGGCGTCGTTCACCACCGGGTGCTCCAGCCCGTAGCGCACGACGATGCGCCGCAGGTTCTCGGTCTCGCCCTCGTTGTCGAACTTGGCCGAGTGAACCCCGATCACCACCAGTTCCTCGGCGTACTCCGCCTCCAGGCGCTCCAGGTCCGGGATGATGTGGATGCAGTTGATGCAGCCGTAGGTCCAGAAGTCGAGCAAGACCACCTTGCCGCGCAAGGCCGCCAGGCTGAGCGGCCGCTCCGTGTTCAACCAGTCGAGGCCCTCCGGGAACTCGGGTGCCGCCTCGCTGCCGGCGAACGGGCTCGGGGCGGGATCGCCGGAAGCGGTGCAGGCCGCCAGGCCGGCGGCCAGAACCAGGGATGTCGTGAGGGCCACCAGGCGCAGGCGCATGGGGAGTCCAACACCGGGGCAGGCCCCCGGCTTCCCTCGCGGGCGGCCAATGCCCCCGATGTGCTGCTCAAGCCGCTCCGCCCAAGAGCCGGAAGCCGCCCGACCATCGGCCGGCATCCGGCGAGGGGCGGGGGCCTGCCGCCGCACCCCCTCAGCCCGCCGGGAGCGGGTACTCGTCCCAGACGTGCAGCGGCATCCCGACGAACAGCACACCCTCGAGGGCGTCGGCATCCCAGAGCGGCATGCGCACACAGCCGTGAGAGACGGGCACCTCCGGCACCGGGATGTAGCCGTGCAGGGCGACCCAGGGGGCGAAGTTCCACGGGCTGTAGACGCAGTAGTCCCCGCTGTAGGGGCGGCAGCGCCCGGTCTCCCCTTCGGGGCGCATCACCCAGTCCCACCCGACCACGTGCCGGTAGATGGTGAAGTCGCCCCGCGGGGTGATCGCCCAGATGTCGCGCTCACGGAAGTCGCTGTAGTACCGGTATCCGCCCCCGGTGGAGACCGGGACGATGGCGGCCACCCGGCCGTCGCGGAACACGTACAGCACCTGGCGCCCGATGTCGACTTCGACCCGATCCGGCTCCTCGGGACGGCGGGGCAGCGGGGGCAGGCGGAAGCGAGCCATGAGCTCGGAATCCGCTGACTCCCAGACCCAGGTTCGCTCGACCCCCATCACCTTGTGGAAGGCCATCACCGCGTGCGAGGTGGCTTCGCTGAAAACGCCGTCCAGGGGCCCCCGATAGAGGCGGCGGCGGGCGAGTTGCTGCTGCAGCACCAGCACGTGCGCCCCTTCCTCGCCCAGTTCCATCGCCGGCAGGCCGGGTCCGTATCGCGGAGGGGAGTCCCCCCCGGGGAGGTCGCCGAAGGAGCCGGCGATCGGCAGCATCCCCGCCGCCCCGTAGTCGATGAAGCCCGGCTCGGGCTTGCCGCCGGCGTCGAAGAGCCGGAACTGCGCGCGCCACATGTCGTACCCGCCCAGGCTCTCGACCCCATCCCCATCCCAGTCACCGGCCACCGGGAGAATGGATCCCAAGTATTTCATGGCGACCGGCCCCTGCGGGGTGATGAGAAAGGCCACGCCGTCGTCTACCGCCGCCACCTCGTCCACCCCGTCACCGTCGAAATCTGCACCGAGCAGGACTTTGGTGCCCTTCGGCACGGGCGGGGGGAAGGGATCGAGGATCAGTGGCCCACCCGGGACGATCCCCAACCGATCCAGGATGAAGAGGCGGCCGCCTTTGGCGATGGACACCGTATCCCGCCCGTCGCCGTCCGAGTCGGCCACCACCGGCATGCCATCCGTGAAGATCGGGTACACGAACGACACCGCGCTCCGGTCGTTGCGGACGAAGAGGCGACCCTCGCCGGCCCGATAGACGGCGGGCGTGTCTATGCCGTCGCCGTCCCAATCCCCCATCAACGGCACGTCGCCGAAGCCGCCGAATCGGGGTATCTGGGTGGTCCGGCCGGTGCCGTCCCGCAGGTACCAGATGCCGCTGGCCGGATCGAAGAGGCCGACGGTGTGCCCCGACGCCGATGCCCCAGCCGCCAGGGCAGTGGGCCCCACAGGGAGCACCCCCAATGTCACCGCGAGGAGCCAAGCAGCGGCCACACCGGAGACCCCGCGACGCCTCCTTGCCGGTGCGGTTGCCATCACGCCAGACTAGCGCCAACCCATCCCCTGGTTCCCCGGGCAGAACGCCGCGAAGTCACCGCGTAGGCGGGCGATACTCGTCCCAGACGTGGAACGGCATGCCAACGTAGAGGTGACCCTCGAGGTAGTCGGCTTCCCACGTCGGCACCCGCACGCAGCCGTGGGAGGCGGGATACGCCGGTACCTCGAGATAGCCGTGGATGGCGTAGTTGGGGGTGAAGTTCCAGGGGTTGTAGATGCACCACCCGGTGAGCGGGTCGCAGACCCAGCCGAGCGAGTGCCGGGTGAGGGTGAAGTCCCCGTGCGGGGTGCCCGCCCCCACGTAGGCCCGCTGGCGCACGCTCCAGTAGACGTAGCTGCCGGCGGTGGACACCGGGACGATGGCCGTTACCTCGCCGCGCTCGATGAGGTAGAGGACCTGGCGGCCGACGTCCACCTCGACCCGATTGGGCTCATCGGGACGCTCCGGGAGCGGCGGCAGGATGAAGCTGGCCATGCGCCGCGAGTCGGCCTCTTCCCAGGCCCAGGTGCCCCTCGTCTCCCTCCTGCATCGGGGGCAGGCCGGCCCGGTGCCTCGGCGGCGAGTCGCGGCCCGGCAGATCGCCGAAATCCCCCGCCACCGGGAGCATCCCCGTGGAGCCGTAGGCCAGCGGCGCCGGCACCGCCTCGCCATCGGCGGCGAAGAACCGGAACTGGGCCCGCCAGGTGTCGTAGCCGGCAACACTCTGAACCCCGTCGCCGTCCCAGTCCCCCGCCACGGGCAGAGCCTTGCCGATGTACCCCAGAGCCCCCCGGCTCCCCCCCACCATCTCCACCGTCCCGTCGTGGACGGCGGCGATCTCGTCCACCCCATCGCCATCGAAGTCACCCCCCACGAGGGCATCGGTGCCGGCGGGCAGGACGATGGGCAGCGGATCGGGGCCCTCCAGCGACGCCGGGCCTTCGCCGAGCCCGTCGAGGAGGTAGAGGCGGCCACCCCGGGCGAGGGAGACGGTGTCCTTGCCATCGCCGTCGGTGTCGGCCACGACCGGGAGGCCGTCGCCCGCCATCGGGTAGATGAAGGAGATCGGCTCGGGGCCGTTGCGCACGATGAGGCGCCCCGTGGATGGGCGATAGAGGCCCGGGGAATCGATCCCATCACCGTCCCAGTCGCCGGCCAGAGGGATGTCGCCGGTGGCCCCGAACGCGCCCAGTCGCGTGGTGCGCCCCGAAGGGTCGCGCACGTACCAGGCCCCGCTCGACGGGTCGAACAGCCCCACCGAATGCCCGGCCCGCCCGACGGCGGCTGCGGCGGCTGCGGCGCCGGCGGCGGCAGGCACGGGCGGAAGGAGCACCGCGGCCGTCACCACTGCCACCGCGAGGCCCATCCCGGAGCCCGACCTGATCACGCGGCGCTGGCTGCCCATACCGGCAGCGAGCGTAGCGCTCCCCGAGCCGGAACCGGCCCGACCTCTGGTGGCCTCATGACGCCGGCCTGAACCCAGACCCGGGCCTTTCGGCCCTATCGGGAGGACCCGGCCGGGAAGATCGTGCCCGCTACGGATCGTCGGCCCGTGGAGGGGCCGGACGATGGGCGAGCAAGGGCGGGCGAGCGGAGCGCGGAACGCGGCCCACGACGTGCCCATCAACGGCACCAAGTCGTGTTTCGGCAGGCTCCCTCCCCGGCGCCGCGGGCGGCCGGCGGCACGCGCTTGAGGAAGCGCCGCGCTGGTCGGCCCGGCCTCCGGGGATCGACTCCCCTGCCCCCGGCGCCCACGACTGCGGCTGGGGCACCGGTCGCCCCGTCCCCCCTCCACGGGCGACTCGTCTGTCGCCTCCCCCACGGCTGTGGGGGAGGCGCGAAGCCGCTTGCGGCGGAGCGGAGAGGGCAACCACGCGACCCTCTCCCGATCCCCTACTCCTCGTACCCGGGGTGCCTCACGAACGTCCCCGCCGCCCCGGCGACGGCCGGCTCGGGCAGGAAGGGCAGCGCCGCCTGGAGGCTCACCAGCAGGGCGTAGGCCGCGGCGTACGCCGCCAGCGGCACCTCGCCGTCGGTTGCCCCCGGCGCCGCGTCGGCTTCCAGCACCTCCCAGGTGACCGGGTCGAGGCGTACCACGGCCCGCGGGCCGGTGCAGGTGAGCGACGCGCCCGTCTCCACCCGGTGGGTCTCCCCGCCCGCCCGGGTCTCGATGGCCGTCGCCCCCAGGATCCTGAGGGCGTTGTCCTGCTGCGCCTCGAAGTCGGCCCGGTCCAGGTATAGGCGCGGCTTGTCGCGGTAGGGCGCCCCCGCCGTGGGGCAGAAAGTGGCGCAGTTCCCGCACTCGTTGCAGAAGTCGGTGAGGACCGCCACCTGCAACCGCTGCTCCACCCGGAAGGGGGCGATCGCCCCCGCCACCACCCGGCCTCCTTCGACCCGCAGCGACGGCAGGCCGATGGACAGGGGCTCGGAAGGGTAGGTGAAGATCGCCAGGTTGGGGCAGACCCCCACGCAGATGCTGCAGAAGCGGTCGCAGTCGAGGCAGCGGGCCGCCTCGGCCCGAGCCTCCTCGTCCGTGTAGGTGTAGACGGTCTCGGCGAACCCGGCCCGCAGGGCCAGGGGGGTGTGGCGCACCGGCACCCGCCACTCCCGGTGTGCCCGGCGGCGCAGCAGCCCCGGCACATCCTCGGGGGGACGGTGGGGCGCCTTCGGCGGGCGCTCCCCGGCGATGATCGCTGCCGCCGCCCGTTTGCCTCCGGCAGCCGCCCGGACGATGGAGGCCGGGCCGGGCGCGGCCACATCGCCGGCGGCGTAGACCCCCGGCAGCGAGGTCTCCAGGGTCTCCGGGTCGCACGCCAGGTAGCCCCCGCGGGTCAGTTCCGGCTCACCGGCATCGAAGAAGCCGAACACGGCGTGCTGGCTGACGGCCAGCAGCAGGGTGTCGAACGGCATCTCGAATTCGGACCCCTCCACCGCCACGGGCACCTTGCGGCCGCCGGCGTCGCGCTGCCCGCGGTACTCCGTGCGAGTGCAGACCACCCCGGCCAGGTGCCCATCCGCGGCGCGGAGCCGCACCGGGAGGGTCAACTCGGCAACGGCCACCCCCTCTTCGAGCATGGCCCGGACCTCGTCGCGGTCGGCGGGCATCTGGTCGATGGTGCGCCGATAGACGATCGTCACCTCAGCCCCCAGGCGCCGCGCGGTGCGAGCGCAGTCCATGGCGGTGTCCCCCGCCCCCACGACTGCCACCCGCTCTCCGATGGACAGTGGCCGCCCCTCCCGTACCGACCTCAGGAAGGCGATGCCGTCGAGCACTCCGTCGGCCTCTTCGCCGGGAATGCCCAGGCGTTTGGCTACCTGGGCCCCCACCGCCACCAGGATCGGGCCGAAACCCTGCTCCCGCAGGCTCGAGAGGGTGAAGTCCCGCCCCGCCTCCTTGCCGTAGTCGACCAGCACCCCCAGCGCCCCGAGGCCGGCGAGGTCGGCGTCGATGCGCTCCTGGGGAAGGCGGTAGGCGGGGATGGCCCCGCCCACCATCCCCCCGGCATAGGGATGCCTCTCAAAGACCGTGACCCCGAACCCGGCCTGCCCCAGCATCCGGGCGGCTGCCAGCCCGGCCGGGCCGGCCCCGATGATCGCCACCTTCTGCTCGCGCGCCGGCGCCCGCTCCCCTACCTCGGGAGTCCCTTCCCGGGCCATGATGAACCGCTTCATCTCGCGGATGGCCAGCGGCTCGTCGTAGTGGGTGCGAATGCAGGCGTGCTCGCACAGGTGATCGCAGACGTGCCCCAGGATCGAAGCCAGCGGGTTGTCCCGCCGGGTGATGGCCACTGCGTCGGCGAACAGTCCCTGCCGCACCGCCGCCATGTACTGCGGCACGTCCTGGTCCACCGGGCACTCGTCGGTGCAGGGAGCCTCGATGCAGTCGAAGAGGCCGAGAGACCGAGTGGTCTTGGAGCGCCCCGTGTCGAAGGCATCCTTGCGGTACCGCCGCTCCCCGCTCACCCCGCCGGCATAGCGGCGCAGGTTCGCCAGATGAGCCGCGGCCGTGTCGTCGGCGCCGGCTACCCGGCGGGCGAAGTCGTCGAGGTCGGCAGCGCCGACCGTTGCCATGGCCGCCTCGGCCTCCTCCAGGTACTGCAGCAAGCGCAGGTACCCGCCCGACTTGAGCAGATCGCTGCACACCGTCACCGGGCGCAGCCCACAGGCCAGCAACTCGGGAGCGTTGAAGCAGTCGGCCCCGCCGGCGAAGGACAGCGGCATCCCCCCCCGGAACTCCTCGGCCAGCAGAAGAGCCAGGTTGGCGGTGAGGGCGTGGAGGGGGCGTCCCGACAGGTACATCATCGAGTCCCCGGGGAACACCGTCCGCCAGTTCTCCACTTCCAGGGTGTTGCTCAGCTTGAGGCCGAAGTGCAGGCCCCGGGCCGCCGCCGCTTCCTGGAGACGACGGAACATGGGGGCGGCATCCTCCCACTTCAGGTCGTGGCCGAAGGCGGCGTCGGGCACCACGACGTCGCCGTACCCCAGATCCCCGTTGATGATGCCCCGGACCTTCTCCGGCCCCAGCAGGGTGGGGTTGCACTTCACCGCGGTGTGCAGTCCCCTCTCGGTGAGCAGGTAGCCCGCGATGCGCTCGATCTCCCCCGGCGGGCACCCGTGCATCGTGGACAGGGTGACGTTGTCGCTGAGATCGGCCGGGATGGGCACCTCCCCCACCTCGGGGAAGTGCCGGGCCACGACCTCGACGTGCCCGGGCAGGTAGGCCGAGGCGTCGCGCATCGTGTCGAGGTACCACTGGACGTTGGGCTTCAGGATCCCGGCGAGGTCGTAGCCCACGCTCATGTTGAAGACCATCCCGGGCCGGTCCCCCGGGAAGCCGAGGCGGCGGTGCAGGGCGTGGATCAGCACCCAGGCTCGCAGGTACTCGTCGAAGGACTGGTACATGCGCAGTTCCTGGGACCACTCGACGTTGTAGCCCTCGTCCTGCATGTCGATGCAGGGCTTGTTCACGTCGAGGCGGTCGAGGGTCTGCACCGTCTTCAGTTCGATGAAGCGGGCCCCGCAGAGCCAGGCCACCACGATGTTCTGCGCCATCTGGGTGTGCGGCCCGGCGGCCGGTCCGAAGGGCGTCTCGAGGGAGTGGCCGTAGGCCGCGCTCCGGAACCGGTCTGCCGCCCGCGGAGTGAAGAACAGCTCCCGGGGGATGCCGAAGATCGATTCCTTCGCCTCCAGTTCGCCGAACACCCACGCGCTCAGGCCTTCCATCGAGATGGGGTGGAAGCGGTCCGACACCTCAGCCTCCTCTCACAGCCGGGCGTGGAGCCGGGCCGCCTGCTCGCGGGCCTTGGCCCGCACCTCGGCGGCGTCCACCCG
>JALOLI010000116.1 GCA_025456165.1 Acidimicrobiia bacterium
CCGGCCCGAGCATCGTGTGGGCCGCCAAGGTCGGAGTGCAAGGGTGGCTCAACAACCCGGTGATCGTGGGCGGCACGGTGTACGTGGCCAGCGCCGGCGACGTCCAGTTCCAGTCCGATGCGGCCGACGGGGTGTACGCCATCGACCTGGGCGCCGGCACCCGGCGCTGGTTCTTCCGCGGTTCGTTCGACGTCAACGGGGTGGCCGCCAACGAGGACATCGTGGTGGCTACCGGGGACGAAGGCCTGGTCTGGGGCATCGATGCCGAGGAGGGCCTGGCCCTGTGGACCGCCAACCTCGGGGTCGCCGTCTTCACCAACCCGCTGCTCCTCGAGGATGTGGTGGTGGTGGGCGACGCCTCGGGCACGGTGAGCGCCTTCGACCTGGAAACCGGGCAGCGGCAGTGGCGGACCACCGTGACCGGGGCGATCCGCGGCGGCGCCGCCTACGACGGGGAGCAGCTCTATGTGGTGGGCGAAGGGCGCGAGGTGGCAGCCCTCGACCCGGCCGGTCGCGTGCTGTGGCGCCAGACGATCGAGCCGCGCAGCGGCGAGGGCGGCAACCTGAAGGTCTTTGCCGCCCCCGTCGTCGCCGGAGACCTGGTGGTGATCTCGCTGGTCCGAGAGGCGGTGTTCTCCGAGCCCGGCCTGGTGGCCCTCGACCGCCAGACGGGAGAGGTCGCCTGGTGGGCCACCGACGCCGCCGGCATCAAGTCGGAATGGGGCAGCGTGCGGTCGTCGCCGGCCGTGGTGGGGAACCTGCTCGTCTATGGGGAGGGTTACTCGAACAGCCTGGTGGCGGTGGGGGCGGACGACGGCGAGACCCGGTGGGCGGCCGAGACGGGACCGCTCTGCTACCCGCACTGGTCGTCGCCGGCGGTGGTCTCCGGCCAGGTCTATCTGCCCCGCTTCGACGGGGCCCTTTATGCCGTGGACCTGGGCACCCAGACCCTGGCCTGGTCGATCTACCTGGGCCAGAAGGACCGCGACGGCGTCTTTCCCCCCGACTTCGACGCCAGCTTCTGCGAGTGGCAGCCTCGCACGGGGGCCTCGATCCTCGCTTCCCCGGCGGTGGCAGCCAACGGGGTGGTGGTGGTGGGCACCCTGGAGGGCTACCTCTTCGCCATCGGCGACACGGGGTAGCCGCCCGGCGAACGAACCAGGGTCTCACCCGTTCGAGCCGGGGGTCGATGGTCTAGGCTCAGGAAATGGCGACGCCCACCGTGCGCCCCCTCGTCTGCCTGCTGGTCGTCCTCCTCGCCGCCTGCAGCCAGTCGTCCGACCCCCTGGACACGACGCTGCCCGGGACTGCGGTCGAGATCGGCCCCATCGGCGGGAGCGCCGGCCTCGCCGAGGGCCTCGTCGTCGAGGCGGTCGCCGGCACCTTCGGGTCGCCGGCCTCCTTCGCGGTCACCCCCGGCGGCACGGCTCCGCTGCCGGCGGGCGCCACCGCCGTCGGTGCGGCGGTCACCCTGTCCGCCTCAGTCGATCTCGCCGCCCCGCTCATCGTCGGTCTGCCCATCCCGGCGGGCACAGCCACCGACGACCTGATGATGCTGCACACCGACGATGCCGGGGAGCAGCAGCTGCTCGGGGGCTGGGTGGAGGACGGCACCTACTTCGCCGCCACCCCCGGGCTCTCGCAGTTCCAACTGGTCCGCCATCTCCTGAGCGGGGAGCTGGCTTCCCTGGCGGCTCAGCATCCGACGACGGGCGGGCTGCTGCTGCCGCCATCGATCTCGCCTGGCATCAGCAGCACGGAGCCGGGGTTCGACACCGAATGGACCCTCCTCTCCCGGGGACTGATCGACAGCCCGGCTCACCGCAGCGTTCGCGTCATCGGCCCGGGCGAAGTGGCCGTCGGGCAGACCACTTCGTTCACCGCCGTCGACTTCGACTCCATCGCCGGGCAGCTGGTGGATTACTCCTGGCAAGTGCACGGTGAGGGCCTGGCCATCGTCGACACCGTCCCCGGCGGGGGCGTGCTGGCCGAGGCCACCGGGGTGGGACGGGCCCTGCTCACCGTTGAAGCCACCGATCCCGTCACCGGGGCGACGGCTTTCGGCTCGCGACGGGTGTTCGCGGTCGAGGAGACCACGTTCACCATCGTTGCCCTGCCCTCCCGCTCCCTCTGCTTCTATCTCAGCCATGAGCCTTCGGTCACCGCAACGGCAGTCGGGGGGACGCCGCCGTACCGCTGGACCTGGACGTGGAGCGACGGGGTGTCCGGGACGCAGGAAGGGGAGAGCCTCAGCATCGGGCACGATCGCATCAAGAGCGACATCGTCCTGGAGATGAAGGTGACCGATGCCACCGGCCTGGAGGCGCAGGCCTCGGTGGCAGTGCGCGGCCTGCCCGGAGAGAGCATCACCGGCGCTGCTCTCCTTTCGGGCCCCTTCACCGGCACCGTCGGCGAGGGACTGGCCTACCGCATCCTGACCTGGGAGGCCGAGGCCTTCCGGCTGCCCCTGGAGGTGACGATTGCCGGAGCGGCCGGCACCCTCGCCGTAGAAGGCGAGACGGCCCGGGTCACCTTCCTCGAGCCCGGCTGGGGCCTCATCCACCTGTGGAGCAACCGCGACGGAGTGGCGCCGGCACAGCACAAACTCATCTGGACCGCCCTGGTGCGGATCACCGGTGATCCCCCGCCGGCCGAAGCCCGTTTCGCCATCGCGCCCGCCGAGGCCGGTGTGGGAAGCCCGGTGTCCTTCCGGATCGAGACACGAGGGGGCGTGATCGCCGGCCTCCAGGAGAGCGACCGGTTCTACGCGGCCGAGATCGACTTCGGCGATGGGACCGTCCAGCCTGTCCCCATCCCGGCCACGACTGCCCTCGAATGGTCGGGGGCCGACGCGGAGCACGCCTGGGCCCAGGCCGGCACCTACACCGTAACCCTCACCGTCATCACGCCCGACGGGCAGACGGCGGAAGCGACCGCCGAGGTCGAAGTAACCGGAGAGCAGCGCGCCGTCGGGGAGTTCCAACTCGCCGCGATCGACGGACTGGAGATCATCGAGAACCGCGTGGTGCTCATCATCAGTGGGGACCAGGTCGCGATCCAGCGCTTCCAGTTCCACACCGTGTATCAGGTCATGCGGTTCGAGATCGGGGCGGGCGGGGAGACGGTGTCCGTCCCCACCGACTGCACCCAGGAGTCCGAGATGCTCCTGCAGTCAGCGGAACTCACTCTGGACCCCGCCGACGGCCGCATCGGCGGCACGGTCACCGTGCGCGACCTCATGGAAATGGCGGGGCCCGACTGCCCCTTCGGGGGCGGCAGCCGCGACGTCATCCGCGAGGGCGCGGTCGAAGGCACCCTCGTCGGCGGGGTGATCACCCTCACGCTGAGGTTCCCCACCATCCCCGAAGCGGCCGAGGCCGCCTACCAGATCGTCGCCAACGTGCGCTGAAAGGGAGTGCGCCCATAGGACACTCCCTGCAGCCCAACCCCCGGACGCTCCTGCCTTCCGGCCTAGTGTGCAGCCCATGCCCGACCCCTACGACTGGATCGAACTCGGCGACCGCGTCTTCTCGAAGCGCTACGAGTCGCTCGACCTGAACATCGGGGCGGTGCTCTGCGGTGATGGAGTGCTGGTGATCGACACCCGCGCCCACCACGGCCAGGCCCGCGACCTCCTCGCCGACCTCGGCCGCATAACCCCGAACCCGGTGCGCTGGGTGGTCAACACCCACCACCACTGGGACCACACCTTCGGCAACGCCGTGTTCCTGCCGGCCCCCATCTGGGGCCACGAGCGCTGCGCCCTGGCCCTGCGCCTGCGCGGCGAGCGCATGCGGCAGGAGGTCAAGGAATGGGCCCCGGCCTACGCCCACCTCTTCGATGATGTGGTGATCACTCCGCCCGACCACACCTTCGAGGCGTCCGCCACCCTGGCCCTGGCCGGGCGCACGATCGTGCTCCAGTACCTCGGCCGGGGCCACACCGACAACGACATCGTGGCCGCCGTGCCCGACGCCGGGGTCCTGTTCGCCGGCGACCTGGTCGAGGAGAGCGGCCCGCCCGCCTTCCACGACGCCTTCCCGCTGGAGTGGCCCGACACCCTGTCCGGGCTGCTGCCCCTGGTGTCGGGGCCGCTCGTCCCGGGCCACGGCGGGGTTGTAGATCGGGCCTTCCTCGCCGCCCAGCAGCAGGATCTCTTCGAGGTGGCCCGACTGGCCGTCACGGGCCACGCCGCCGGCATGACGGCGCAGCAGGCGGCGGCTGCCGGAGGCCCCTACCCCGCCGATGTGCTCGAGACGGCCTTCGGACGGGTCTGGCCCGGTCTGGAGTTGGGCGGGTGAAGGAGGAGGAACCGCCCGCCTGGTTCACCGCGGCCCTGGCCGCGCCGCGCCGCGAAGGCACCGTCGCCGCCGGGGGCTGCCCCATCCACTTCATCGAATGGGGGAACCCCGGGGCGCCCGGGCTGCTCCTCATCCACGGCGGTGCCGCGCACGCCGAGTGGTGGTCGTTCCTCGCCCCGTTGCTGGCCGACCGCTGGCACACCGTGGCCTTCGACCTCAGCGGGCACGGCGACAGCGGGCGCCGCGAGGTCTACTCGCTCGAGGCCTGGGTCGACGAGGCCCTGGCGCTGGCCGAGGCGGCCGGCTTCCCCGGCCCCCCGGTGGTGGTGGGCCACAGCATGGGGGGGCTCATAGCCATTCAGGCGGCCCGGGACGCCGGGGAGCGCTTCGCCGGGGTGGTGCTGGTCGATGCCCCGCTGCGCCGCCCCGACCCCGAGTCGCAAGAGGGCTCCCGAGCCTGGGCCGTCCGCTCCCCGCGGGTCTACCCCACCCGGGCGGAGGCCCTGGCCCGGTTCCGCCTGCTGCCCGAGCAACCCATCCTCCACCCCTTCCTCGTGGACCACGTCGCCGCCCACTCGGTGCATGAAGTGCCGGGGGGCTGGACCTGGAAGTTCGACCCGGTCGTCTTCCGCCGACCCCGCCACCCGATGGGGGAGCGGCTGGCCCAGGCGCGCTGCCGCCTGGCCCTGATCCACGGGGAGCACAGCGCGATCGTCCCCCCCGACGTC
>JALOLI010000117.1 GCA_025456165.1 Acidimicrobiia bacterium
GTGCCCCACCACCACCAGGTGCCGGGCTCCGCCTTGAAGACGACTCCATCGAACGCCGACAGTCCGGCCGCGGCGGTCAGCATCCCGGCGGTGAGGTGCCACAGGAAAACGGTCATCGCCACCCCGCCGAAGGCGATGATGCCGTGCCAAGCGCGGGGCCGGGCGGTGAGGCGCTGCACCCCCGGCCGCGTGCCGCCGATGACGCCGAACTGGACCATCCCCAGAATGGCGATGGCGAAAGTCGGCGGCGTCATGTTGGCCACGCCCTGTCCCGGGATGCTCACCATCGCCACCGGGTAGAGGCCCGACCAGGTGACCGCCACCAGGGCGGCGAGCGCCCCGGCGGCCAGGGGCCAGCCGGCCCAGGCGGGGAGCCCGCCCCGGTCGTCGCGATCGGCCCACCAGTAGCCGACCTGGTGCACCAGGGCCCACACGAAGGCGAAGTTCACCCATCCGATCCCGGGCACCTCGAAGACGAACCGGGCGACGTCCACGCCGACGGCGGCGGCGGCCAGGAGGAGCAGGGTCCAGGGGCCCATCCGCCGCCACCAGGCTCGCGTCAGGGGCGCCAAGGCGGTGAGCGACAGGTACACCGCCAGGAACCAGATGGGCATGGTGGCCGCCATGGCTCCGGCGTGCATCACATCGGACGGAACCACGGTGCGCAGCAGCAGGATCAGCGCGACCCACACTGCGAGCAAAGGGACCACCGGCGTGAACAGCCGCCGGGCCCGCAGGGTGATCCACTCCCGGGCCGACTGCTCGCCGGCGCTCACCCGTCCCAGTGCCCGGGCATTGGCATAACCCCCGGCCAGGAAGAAGACCGGCATCACCTGGAACAGCCAGGTGAGCCAGGCGGAGTAGGGCACCCACTCGAGGGAGTTGAGCAGGTCGGTGGTGCCGTCGGGCTTCACCCAGATGGTGACGGCCAGCCAGTGGCCGCAGACCACCATCAGGATGGCCAGCGCCCGCCAGAAGTCCACTACCCGGTTACGGCTCTCCGGCGTGGCCGCCGCCAGCCGAGCGGTATAGGCCCAGTACTTCTTCATCGCGGCCGCAACCGTAGGCGGGCCGTGGCCCGCTCACCATCCGGGACGATCCTGAGGCGCCTGGTTGACGACACGGACCGTGCCCGGGGCAGGGCTCGAACCACATCCGGCCGCCCCGCGACATCACACCGTGCCCGGGGCAGGACTCGAACCTGCACGTCCCCGAAGGGGCAGCGGAGTTTAAGTCCGCCGCGGCTGCCTGTTTCGCCACCCGGGCGCGCCGCGAGGTTATCCCACCAGCGCCAGCGAGGTGTGCGCCGCGATGCCGATGAAGTCCTGGTCGTGGTGCAGCAGGGGCAGTCCGCGGTCGATGGCCACCGCCGCCACCAGGCAGTCGGTCAGCGAGCGCGGGGTGAAGCCGCCCCGCCGGCAGGCCCGGTAGATCTCGGCGGCCTGCTCGAAGTCGAACAGCGGCCGGGTGGGCACGAAGTGGCAGCGGTTGAGCATGCCCCTCAACTCCGCGGCGTGGTGGTCGTTCCGGGCGCCCATCAGCACCTCGGCCACGACCACATCGGTGGTGAATGAGTCCTCGTACAGCAGAGCCTTGACCTGCTGATGGACTTCGGACCCCGTGGCCCGCAGGTACTCCACCCACGCCGAGGTGTCGATCAGGGCCACAGGCCCTCCAGGCGGTTGCGGCGGATGGCGTCGAGGTCGCCCTCCCAGCCAGAGCCCTCCATGGCCAGAGCCTCCTCGAGGGTCATGGTGTCGCCCACGAGGCGCTGCAACGCGAAGTGCACCGCCTCCCGCTTGCTTTGCAGGTGGTAGCGGCGCATCACTTCCTCCACCAGGGGTTCATCCAGGTCGATGTTGGTACGGGCCATGCACACACAGTACACCCTGATACACCCTGATGTACAGCCCTACACCTCGGCAGCCAGCCCCCGGGCGATGCCGTCGAGCAGGTCGGCCTCCGAGACTAAGACCTCAGGCCTACCCGAGCGACGCAGGGCCTCGGCGGCGACGATCGCCCCGCCCAGCAGCACCGGGGCCCGGGCAGGGTCGAGGGAGGGCAAGCCGGCGATCTCCTTCAGGCTCATCGCCGCCAGGCGCTCGGTCAGCGCATCCAGCCCCGCCTGGGTCACCACCGTGCCGTGCACCCGGGCGGAGTCGTAGGCCGCGAGGCCCAGGGCGATGGCGCACAGAGCGGTGAAGGTGCCGCCCACCCCGACGACAGTCCCCGGCACGCCCGGCAACGCCACCGCGGCGAAGGCGCCGGCTGCCCCCCGGCGGGCTGCCTCCACCGCCCCCGTATCGGCAGGCCAACCCGGCAGGAACCGCTCGGTGACCCGGCGAGAGCCAAGGTCGATGCTCGCCACCACCTCGGGCGCACCGCTCCCGAGGACGAACTCGGTACTCCCCCCGCCCACATCGATCAACAGGAATGGGGCTCGGCCGGCCATGCCTCCCGTCGCGCCCTCGAACCCCAGCACCGCCTCCTCCTCACCGCTGATCACCTCAGGGCGCGCCCCGAGGGCGGCTTCGGCGCGATCGAGGAACACCTCACGGTCGCCGGCCGCCCGCACCGCAGCGGTGGCGACCATCCGGAAGGCGGCCGTTCCAGCCTGGAGAAGGACGGCCCGGTAGGAGGCGAGCACCTCCAGCGTGCGAGCGGTCCCGGCCTCACTCAGGCGCCCTTCCCGGTCCACCCCCGCCCCCAGGCCGGTCACCACCACCCGCCTCTCCAAGGGCTCCACCCGGCCCCCCACCACATCGGCGACCAGCAGGCGGGTCGAGTTGGTGCCGATGTCCCCGGCGGCGACCCTCACTTCGGCTCCCGCCACCGCGAGTTGGTCACCGCCCGGCCCGACACCTCGACGACGCAGGCCTCAGCGCAGTCGAGCGGCTCCACCCACACCGCCACCGCCTCCCCCACCGGGTTGTCGTTGCCGGCGGCGTGGTCCGCATAGTGGGCGTGGAGGCACTTCACCCCCACCCGGGCCCCGCCCACCCCGCCCGACGGACGCACCTCCGGGCTCCCCTCCAGGGCGGCGTCACGGCCGGCGGCATAGCGAGCGTGGGCCGCGTCGAGACGGGCCCCGAAACCCGGGTCGGCCCCCGCCCGGCGCTCCATGGCGGCGACCCCTCCGGACGACTCCAACCGGCCCACCCGCCGCTGCGCCAGGGGGCAGCAGAGCCAGTAGCGGGTGGGGAACGGAGTCCCGTCGTCGAGCAGCGGGGGCACGGTGATCACCACCGGCAGGCCCAGATGGCAGCGCCGGGCGGCGACTGCCGCCGAGCGCAGCGGCCGCCCGATCTGGGCGGCTACTACGGCGTCGTCATCCATCGCGGACCAGGTCGCTCCCCGTCAGGAAGTTCCACAGGTCACGCCACCAGGGCAGCTCGCCGGGGTCGTCCAGGGTCGGCTCCCGCTCCGGCGCGGCGGCCTCCTCGCCGGCCGGGGCCACCACCACGAAGGCGGCCTCTCCCGGGCGGACCAGGCCGAACTGCTCCCGGGCGAGACGCTCGACTTCTTCGTCCGTCTCCAGGACGGCCACCTCCCCGGCCAGGTGCTCGTTCTCGGCGCGCAGCGCCAGCAGGGTGTCTTGAGCCTGGGCCACCGATCGCCGCTCGGCGATCAGCTGACGGAACGGGAAGATGCCGGCCGCGGTGACCACCGCCGCCACCAGGGCGGCGACGGCCACCAGACTCCACAGCGTCTTCCCGCCGCGCCGCTCGCTCACCGGGCCACCCCCCCATACGGGTCCCAGCCGGCGTAGCGCGCCTGGTCTCCCAGGTGCTCCTCGATACGCAGCAGCTGGTTGTACTTGGCGGTGCGCTCGCCGCGGGCCGGGGCCCCGGTCTTGATCTGCGCGGCGTTGGTGGCCACCACCAGGTGGGAGATGAAGGAGTCCTCGGTCTCGCCGGAACGGTGGCTCACCACCCGCCGGTAGCCGGAGCGCTCCGCCAGCTCCATGGTGTGCAGGGTCTCCGAGAGGCTCCCGATCTGGTTCACCTTGACCAGCACCGCGTTGGCCACCCCGGCCTTGATCCCCTTGCGGAGGATCTCCTCGTTGGTCACGAACACGTCGTCGCCGACCAGTTGCAGCCGGGCGCCCAGGGTGCGGGTGAGCAGGGCCCAGCCCTCCCAGTCGTCCTCGGCGAGGCCGTCCTCGATCGACACCAGGGGGAAGGCGTCCACCAGACCGGAGTAGTACTCGATCATCTCCTCGGAGCTGAGGGACTTGCCGTCGAGGTGGTAGGCGCCGTCGCGGTGGAACTCCGAGGCGGCCGGGTCGAGGGCGAAGGCCACCTGGCGGCCCGGCTCGTAGCCGGCCGCCTGCACCGCCTCGACCAGCACCTCGAGCGCCTCGCGATTGGCGCCCAGGTCCGGGGCGAAGCCGCCTTCATCGCCGACGTTGGTGGCCAGGCCCCGCTTGGACAGCACCTTCTTGAGGGCGTGGTAGACCTCGACCCCGGCCCGCAGCGCCTCCCGGAAAGTGGGGAAGCCGGCCGGCACGACCATGAACTCCTGGATGTCCACCTTGTTGGCGGCGTGCACCCCGCCGTTGAGCACGTTCAGCATCGGGGTGGGCAGCACCCGGGCCGAGGGCCCGCCGAGGTAGCGGTACAGCGGCATGCCCGAGGCGGCGGCGGCGGCGCGAGCGACGGCCAGCGACACCGCGAGGATGGCATTGGCCCCGAGGCCGGCTTTGTTGGGGGTGGCGTCCAGGTCGCACATCAACTGGTCGATGGCTTCCTGGTCGGTGGCGTCGCGGCCCAGCAGCAACGGCGCGATGCGCTCATTGACATGGCCTACGGCCCGCTCGACACCCTTACCGCCGTAGCGGCCTCCGCCGTCTCGAAGCTCGATGGCTTCGAGCGCCCCCGTCGACGCCCCGGAAGGGACCCCGGCCCGGCCGAAGGCTCCGCCAGCGAGCAGCACCTCGGCCTCGACGGTCGGGTTCCCCCGGGAGTCGAGGATCTCACGGGCCCGTACTTGTGCGATCTGAAACACGGGCCCTCCTTGAGCCCGAAAGGCTACCCACCTTCTCCATCGTCTTGAACCGCCGCTCGAACCGGGCGGCGGCGCGGCGCAGCGCCTGCTCCGGGTCCACCTCCAGGTGCCGGGCCAGGTTGACCACGGCGAAGAGCAGGTCGCCGATCTCGTCGGCCCGTCGCGCCCCTTCGGCCAGCACCTCGCCCAGTTCCTCGTGGACCTTGGCGACGACGCCATCCAGAGACGGCCAGTCGAAGCCCACCGTGGCCGCCCGGCTCTGCAGTTCGTGCGCCCGGGAGAGGGCGGGCAGCACCTCGGGCACCCCGTCGAGCAGCGACTCGCGGCCCTTCTCCTCCTGCTTCAGCTGCTCCCAATTGGCCAGCACCGCCTCGGCGGTGGCTGCTTCGACGTCGCCGAACACGTGGGGGTGGCGCCGCACCAGCTTCTGGCGGATGCCCTCGGCCACTTCCTCGACACCGAAAGCGCCGGCTTCTGCCGCCAGGTTGGCGTGGAACACCACCTGGAGGAGCAGGTCGCCCAGTTCCTCCTCGGCCTCGACGTAGGCGGGGTAGTCGGGCTCGCCGGCGGGAGCCTCGGGCGGCAGCGCCTCGAGCGCCGCCACCGTCTCGTAGGCCTCCTCGATGAGATGCCGCGCCAGCGAGTGGCGGCGCAGCCGGGCCAGGGTCTTCACCAGGCCCGGCCAGCCCGGCGCGGCCGGATCCAGGAAGAGCGTCACCCGCAGCCCGGCGTGCCCCGCCCCGAGATCCGTGAGGGTCAGGCGCTCCACCTGCTCCTCCGGCGCTCCCAGGTCGGCGAGACGGGTCACCGGGGTCTCCGGGGGAAGCAGCCGCAGCAGGGCGTCGCGGACGTCGTACAGCACCACCGGCGTGTCCACCTGGGCGATCACGGTGGGCAGATGAAGGAGCAGCGGGTCGGGCAGGCTGCGGCCGTCGAGGACCTGAAGCCCCCGTTCCAGCGGATCGACCCCAGCCCGGTCCAGCGCCAGGTCCAAGAACGACTCACCCGGGGCGACCTCGACCGGGATGCCGGCGGCGGCCGCCGCCTCACGGATCAGGGCCACCGCCCGCTCCCCCACCACGGCGCTGCCGGGCACGGCGTAGGCCACCGGCCCGGCGGCGGCCCGGCCCAGGACGCGGGCGGCGATGCCCCGGTAGACCTCATCGAAGCTGTCCGCCCGCTCGTAGAGGTCGTCGCAGGTCTCGGCGGGGCGCAGGCCGGCCAGCTCGGCGGCGGCCGGGTGCTGCCCGGTGCGCAGCACTACCGCGAAGCCGGGGTCGAGAAGGCGATCCCGGACCCCAGCCGGGACACGGTCCAGGCCCGCCGGGCCCAGGCCGCAGATGAGGATCATCCTGCCGACGAGGTCGTCGTCGTGGAGGTCTCGGGAGCCTTGATCCCGATCGAGGTCCAGGTCCCATACCTCTCGGCCACCCGGGCATCGACGGTCTGCAGGACATCGTTGAACCACTCCGCCCAGAGATTGCCGACCTCCTCGTCGGAGAGGTAATCCTCGGGGGCGGCGAGGTAGTCCTCTCGCGTCGGGGCGGTGCGCTCCGACACCACGAGCACATGGAACCCGAAGTCGGTCTCCACGGGGCCGAACACCTCGCCCAGTGGGGCGTCCATGGCCGCCTGGGCGAACCCCTCCACGTACCCCGCGGCCAGGGCGCAGCCCAGGTCGCCGCCCTCGGTGCTGGTGTCGGTGGAGACCTCGCCGGCCACCGTGGCGAAGTCCTCTCCGGCATCGAGCCGGGCCTTGGCCCCCTCGGCTTCCTCCCGGGTCTCGACCAGGATGTGCTTCGCGCACACCGTCGTCAGGGTCGCCGGGTCGGCGAACAGCATGTCGACCGTGGTCGGCGCCACCATCAGGTGCTCGATGGTGGTGTCGCGCAGGGCCAGCACCTCGGCGTTGAACTCCACCATGGCCAGCGAGGCATTGGGCACGCCGAGGAACTGGGCGGGGGCGACGCCCTGCTCGGCCCGGGCCGTCTCCAGTTGGGACAGGTAGCCGTCGAAGACGTCGGCAGGCACCGTGCCGCCGAAGTCGGCGGCCAGCGCCTGGTGCAGCGCCTCCACCGCCATCACGCGGAAGAGCGTGTCGAGGAAGACGTCGTCGAGGGGCAGTGTGTCCCCCTCGAACAGGGCGCCGATGTCGGACAGGCGGATCGCCTCGGCGCCGACCCAGGCGATCTCCTCGTCGCCGGCGGAGCAGGCCGGAGCAACGAGAGCCAGGACGGCGAGCAGGGGGAGGAGTCGGCGCACCCGGTCACCCGCTCGTCGTGGTCGTGGTTTCGGCGCCGGTGGTGGTCGTGGTTTCGGAGGCCGGCGGCAGGATGCTCTCGGGCGTCCAGGTGCCGTAGGCCTCGGCCACCCAGATATCGGAGGCGGCGAGCACCTCGGTGATCCAGTTGCTCCAGATCAGGGTCACCGCCGAGCTCGAGAGGGTCTCCCCGGGGGCGGCCAGGTACTCGACGCGGGTGGGCACGGTGCGCTCCGACACCACGATCAGGTGGAAGCCGAAGCTCGACTCCACCGGCCCGGTGACCTCGTTCAGAGGAGCCGTCAGCGCCGCCTGGGCGAACTCCTCCACGTAGTCGCTGGCGAGCGTGCAGCCGAGGTCGCCGCCTTCCGACTGGGTGTCTAGGGAGACCTCGGTGGCCACCGCGGAGAAATCCTCCCCGGCCGCCAGGCGGGTCCGGGCGGCCTCGGCCTCTTCGAGGGTCTCGGTGAGGATGTGCTTGGCGCAGACCCGGGTCAGGGTGGCCGGGTCGGCGAAGAGGCCGTCGACGATCTCGGGCGACACCACCAGCTGCTCCAGGGCGGCGTCGCGCAGGGCCACCAGTTCGGCGTTGAAATGCACCAGTTCGAGCGAGGCGTTCTCCACCCCGAGCAGTTCGGCCGGGGTGTAGCCCGCCTGGTTCATGCTGTCCTCGAACTGGGTGAAGTAGGCCTCGACGGCCTCCGGGTCCACCGTCACGCCGAACTCCGTGCTCAGCGCCTGATCGAGCGCCTCGAGGGCGATCTTGGCGAAGAGGGTGTCGCGGAACCCGTCGTCGATGGCCGGTTCGTCCTCGTAGAGGTCGCGCACGTCGGAGAACTTGATGATGGTGCCGCCCACCCCGGCGATGTCCTCGTCGCCGCCGCATGCTGCGGCGCCGAAGGCGAGGAGGAGGGCCAAGACAACTATGGAGAACCGGCGCAAAGAAGTCACCCCCGGGGGTCGAGGGGCCACATTGTACGGAGGAACTCGGCGAGCGCCGCCGCCGGGGAGCGGGCCGGGGCCGGGATGAACAGCTCCCCGGCGCGCAGCACCGCCCGCGGAGCGAGGCGCTGCAGCCGCACCTCCTGCGAGGCGCTCAGCGCCACCGGGGCCAGCTTGACCTCGTCGCGCAGGCGCACCACCTCGGTGAGCCCGACCCGGAGGGACTCCACCCGCAGCCGGGCGATCTCGATGAGGGCCCCGGCCCGCGGCGGCAGCGGGCCGTAGCGGTCCTCCCACTCGGCCACGACATCGTCCACCTCGGCCTGGGTGGCGGCGGCGGCCAGGCGCCGGTAGGCCTCGAGGCGGGCGGCCTGGTCGGTGAGGTAGTCGTCGGGCAGGTGAGCCGTGACGGGAAGGTCGATGCGGACCTGCGACGGCGGAACCTCGGGAGCCCGGCCCGCCTGCAACTCGGCCACGGCGTCGGCCACCAGGGTCACATAGAGATCGAAGCCCACCGCACTGATGTGCCCGGACTGCACCTTGCCCAGGATGCTCCCCGCCCCGCGGATCTCCAGATCCGCATCGCCAGCTGAAACCCGGAGCCCAGGTCGCCGAACTCGCCGATGGCCTCGAGGCGGCGGTAGGCGTCCTCGCTGATCGACATCGCCGGCGGGTGGAACAGATAGGCATAGGCTCGCTGGGTGGACCGCCCTACCCGCCCCCGCAGCTGGTACAGCTGGGCCAGGCCGAGCAGGTCGGCCCGCTCCACGATCAGGGTGTTCACCTGGGGCAAGTCGAGCCCGGACTCGATGATCGTGGTGGCCACCAGCACGTCGTGCTCGCCGTTCCAGAAGTCGAGCATCACCTGCTCCAACTGGCCCTCGTTCATCCGGCCGTGGGCCACGGCGTAGCGGGCCTCGGGGACCAGCGCCCGCAGCCGGGCCAGCGCGGTGTCGATGGACTCGATCCGGTTGTGCACGTAGAAGACCTGGCCCTCGCGCAGCAACTCGCGGCGGATGGCGGCCGACACGGCCTGCGAGTCGTAGGGGCCCACGAAGGTGAGGATCGGGTGCCGGTCCTCGGGCGGGGTGGCGATGCGGCTCACCTTGCGGATGCCGGTGAGAGCCATCTCCAGGGTCCGAGGAATGGGGGTGGCGGTGAGGGTGAGGACGTCCACCGAGGTGCGCCGCTCCTTGATCCGATCCTTGGCCGCCACCCCGAAGCGCTGCTCCTCGTCGACGACGAGCAGG
>JALOLI010000118.1 GCA_025456165.1 Acidimicrobiia bacterium
GCTCCCGTGCCCCCCGGCGTTCATCCGGACGCCGCCTCCGACCGAACCCGGGATGCCGACCATGAACTCGAGGCCGCCGCGCCCCGCGGCGGCGCACCGCCGGGCCACCGCCGGCTGGGAAGCCGCCGCTCCGGCAGCCACCAGGCCGTCTCCCCCGACCGCCACGCCCCCCATCCCTGCGGCCGGCCGGATCACCAGACCGGAGAAGCCGCGGGGCGACACGACCAGGTCGCTGCCCCGACCCAGCGCCAGCACGGGCACCGGCTCGACCGCCAGCGCCGCCGCCACCGCCAGGATTTCCTCTTCGTGATGGGCTTCGAGCAGATACTTGGCCGGGCCGCCGAAGCGATAGGTGGTCAGGGAGGCGAGTGGGACGTCGCGAGCCAGGACGCCCGCGGCCGCCAGGTCGGCGAGCGTGGTCACCGCATCCCCCCGAGCGCCCCGGCCAGCTCCTCAGCGACCAGGGTGATGTCCCCCGCCCCCATCAGCAGGATGAGGTCGCCCGCCCGGGCCTCCGCCGCCACCACCCCGGCCAGGTCGCTCCGGCGGGGAACGAAAGCCACGGAGGCGCCGGCAGCGCGGGCGGCGTCGGCCACCAGCCTGCCGTTGACCCCGGGTACCGGGGCCTCCCCCGCGGCGTATACCTCGGTCAGCACGACCCGATCGGCGGTGGCCAGCGCCGCCCCGAACCCGGCTGCGTGCTCGGCGGTGCGACTGAAACGATGCGGCTGGAAGACGGCGACCACCCGGCGCGGCCCTCCCATGCGCGCCGCGGCGATAGTCGCCGCCACCTCGGTGGGATGGTGGGCGTAGTCGTCGATGATGGTGATGCCCTGGATCCGCGCCCGCACCTCGAACCGGCGCTTCACCCCGCCGAAGGAGGCGAGACCGGCGGCGGCGCCGGCAACGTCGAAGCCCATCTCACCCAGCAAGGCGAGGGTCCCGGCCGCGTTGCGCGCCACGTGCAGGCCGGGCCGCGGCACGGTCACGGGCACCACGCGGCGGCCGTGGTGGAGGAAGAATGAGACGGCAGCCGGCGCCGGGGTCACCCCCTCGATCCGCCAGGCGGCGGCGGGGTCCAGGCCGTAGCCGACCACCCCGGGCACGGCCGCGGCCAGCCGACTCGCCCCGGGATCATCCAGGCAGGCGACCACCGGGCCGCCCACGCCCCGGGCCACGGCGGCGAAGGCCTCCTCCACCGCCCCGGCCGTCCCGTAGTGGTCCAGGTGGTCGGCTTCGACGTTGGTGACGGCGAGCCCCGCCAGGTGGACCTCTAGGAAGGTACCGAAGGCCTCATCCGCTTCGAGCACGAACAGGCCCGGCTCTCCCCGGTGAGCGTTGGTGTTCAGGTCCACCAATTCACCGCCCACCATGAAGGAGGGGTCGCGCCCGAGGGAGCGCAGGGCGGTCACGACCATGGCCGTCCCGGTCGTCTTGCCGTGGGTGCCGGCCACCCCGATCGCCGGCGTGCGGCGCGTCATCGCCTCCAGCAGCCGCGGGCGGTGCCACACCTCCACCCCGGCGGCGCGCGCCGCCGTCATCTCGGGGTCGCGCTCGGGCACCGCCGACGAGCCCACCACCAGATCCCAGCTCGAGGCCCGCTCCGGGCGATGCCCCACCCACACCTCGACGCCCTGGCCCGCCAGCGCGCTGAGGGCCCTCCCCGGCTTGAGATCGGAGCCACTGACCACATGACCCGCCTGGGCCAGCAGTTTTGCCAGGCCGCTCATGCCGATGCCCCCCACCCCCACGAGGTGGATGCGGCGGAAGGCCGACAGGTCAGCCACCCGCCGCCTCCAGCAACCGGGCGGCGATCTCGCCGGCCGCCCCGGGGCGGGCACCGGCCCCGGCTCGCGCCGCCATCTCCCGGCGCGCCGGCGCGTCGTCCAGGAGGCGCCCCACCACTTCGGGCAGGCGCCCGGCTTCCGCCTGCGGCACGAGGACCGCTCCCCCGCGCCCGACCAACGAGGCGGCGTTGTGCTGCTGGCCGACCCGGTCGAGCGGCACCAGGACCGCCGGGGTGCCGGTAGCGGCCAGCTCGGAGATCGTCATGGCCCCGGCGCGGCACAAGACCAGGTCGGCCGCGGCGTAGAAGAACTCCATCTGCTCCTCGAAGGGCAGGCAGCGCCACGGTAGCGGAGCCGCCGCCGCCTGCGGGGCCAGCGCCGCGGCCTCGCCTCCGGCCAGGTGCACCACCGCCAGAGGTGCCCCCTGCCGCGCCGCCACGATCCCGGCCACGGCCTGGTTCAGCACCCGGGCACCCAGGCTGCCCCCCAGCACCCCCAGCACCGGCAAACCCTCGGGGATCCCGTAGCGCCGGCGCCCGGCGGCAGCCAGGGCGGAGCGGTCGAATCGCGCCAGCGCGGGACGCAGCGGGTTCCCGGTCAGCACCGCCCCGGGAAGGCGCTCGGCGGGGCCGGGAAGGCCGAGGAACACCCCCCGGGAGCGCCGGGCCGCGAGCCGCATCGCCAGTCCGGGAACGGCGTTCTGCTCCTGCAGGAACAGGGGCAGCCCCAGGCGGCGCGCCGCCCGTGCGGCCGGCACCGTGACGTAGCCCCCCATGGCCAGCACCACGCGGACCCCGTGGTGCCGCATCACCTCGGCCATCGCCAGGACGCTCCTCCGCACCACGAAGGGGATGCGGAGGTTGCGCGGAGAGAGACTGCGCCGCAGGGCGACCAGTTCGAATGCCTCGAATGGGAAGCCGGCCTCAGGAACGACCCGGGCCTCGATCCGATCCCCGCCCAGGAACACCACCTCCGAGGGGTCGAGCCCCCGCTCTACCAGCGCCTGGGCCACCGCCAGCGCCGGGAAGACGTGGCCGCCCGTGCCGGCGGCGGCGACGGCGACCGTCATGCCGGCTCCGCGGGCGCCGACTGCCGGGCGATGCCCACCAGGAGGCCTACGCCGATCATCTCCGTCAGGAGGGCACTGCCGCCGTAGGAGACGAAGGGCAGCGGCACGCCCGTGATGGGGAGGACCCCCGTCACCCCGCCGATGTTCACCAGCGCTTGCGCCGCCAGCCAGGTGGTGATCCCGATCGCCACCAGGCGGCCGAAGCGATCCCGACAGCGAAGAGCCACCAGCGTCCCGGCCGCGGTCAGGAAGGCGAAGAGCAGCACTACCGCCAGCGACCCGGCGAGACCGGTCTCCTCGCCGACGATGGAGAAGATGAAGTCGGTATGGGCATTGGGCAGGAACGACCAGCGAGCCCGACTGGCTCCGAGCCCCACTCCGAAGAGGCCTCCCGTGCCCAGGGCCACCAGCGACTGCATGGCCTGGTAGCCGGTGTCGAGCGGGTCGGCGCTCACGTTCAGGAAGGAGGTGACGCGCTCCCAGCGGTAAGGCGCCATCATCGCCGCCGCCACCGCGAAGGCTGCGCCGATTGCTCCGCCGCCCAGGACGAAGGCCAGCGGCGCCGCCGACGCCACCAGGACGGCGAACCCGCCGGCGGCGATGAGCAGCGTCGTGCCCAGGTCGGGTTGTACCACCACCAGCGCCCCCACCACCCCTACGGAGAGGGCCACCGGCCAGAGGAAGTCGCGAAAGCGGTGCATCGAGTCTTCCTTGCGGCTCACCAGGGTGGCCAGGAACAGCACCGTGGCCGGTTTGGCGAATTCCGACGGCTGCAGCAGCAGCGGCCCCAGGGAGAGCCACCGCTCGGAGCCGCCGCGCCGCAGGCCCATGACCTGCACCGCCACCAGTAGCACCACCGTCCCCAGGAAGAGGGCGAAGGCGAGCCGCCGCCACCACCTCAGGGGCATCAGCGCCGCCACCACCAGTGCGGCCACTCCGCCCCCGAGCCACATCAGCTGCCGGCGGAAGTAGTAGAGGGAGTCGTGGCCTTCCCGCAAAGCCACCACGGAGGACGAAGACAGGATGGCCCCCAGCCCCACGATCACCAGGAGCCCCACCGGGATCAGGAGCCCCACGGTGAGCCGCCACGAGCGTCGCGTTGCCTCCTCGGCCCGCCGCCAGGCCGCTCGCTCGCCGAGGGAGATGACGCGGGCCGCCATCACCCCTCCTTCCGGCGCCGCACCGCGGCGGCGAACTCGTCGCCCCGGTGGGCGTACGACCGGAACATGTCGAACGAGGCGCAGCCCGGAGCCAGCAGCACCGTGTCCCCCGGTCGCGCCAGCGCATCGGCCAGCGCCACCGCCTCCTCCAGGCTCCCCGCCAGCGTGCCGGACCGCGCCGCCGCCACCATCTCGGGGCCGGCCTCCCCGATCCCGATCACGTGCCGCAGGCCCGGCTCGGCGCAGATAGAGGCGACGTCGAGGCCCTTGTTGCGTCCACCGGCGATGAGCACCACACTCCCGAAGGCCCGGATGGCCGCCACCGCGGCGTGGGGGTTGGTCGCCTTCGAGTCGTCGACCCACGCCACCCCGCCCCAGCGACCCACTTCTTCGCGGCGGTGGTGCGGGGGGCGGAAGGAGCGCAGCGCCTCGGCTACTCCGTCCGGGGTGGCCCCCATCTCGAGGGCGGCGCTCCCGGCGGCGGCGGCGTCGACCAGGAAGATCGGATCGGCGGCGCGGTCGCCCAGGTCCAGGGGCACCTCCCCTAGCCAAAGGCGCCCGGCCTCCGGCCCGGAGCCGCCGGCAGGCCGCCGCAGCCCGCTCACCGGCAGAAGCCGAGAGCGCGCCCCGGCGACGGCGCGCCGCGCCCCGGGATCGTCGGCGTCGTAGACCAGAAGGTCGCCGGGGCCCTGATTCCGATGGATGCGGGCCTTCGCCTCCAGGTAGGCGGTGAAGTCCCCGTGCCAGTCGAGGTGATCGGGGGCGACGTTGAGCAGCACGGCGGCGCGCGGTCGGAACGCCTCGGTGAACCGCAACTGGAAGCTGGAGGCCTCCACGACCAGGGCGTCCCATTCGCCTCCGACGGCGTCGCTCAGGGGCACGCCGATGTTGCCGACGGCGGCGGCGCGCCGCCCCGAGGCCTGCAGCATGGCCACCGCCATCTGGGTGATCGTGGTCTTGCCGTTGGTGGCGGTGACCGCCAGGCGGCCTGGAGAGGAGCGGAGTGTTCGGGCACGCCCGGGCTGGTGACGACCAGGTCCACCCCGGCGAGCCAGGCCGGGTCCCAGGGCCCCCCGTGGAACCGCCTGCCTTCCCCAAGGCCCTGCACTGCAGCCGGGTCGGCGTCGTAGACCGCCACCGAGTGCCCCCCGGCCTCCAGGAGGCGGAGGGCGGCCCGGCCGCTCACCGCAGCGCCGACCACGAGCACCTTCATCCCACGCCTCCGGACATGATGAAGTCGCCGTAGAAGATGCCCAGGGCCAGGGCCACCCCGAGGCCCGCCAGGATCCAGAACCGGACGATCACCGTGGGCTCCGGCCACCCCAGCAGTTCGAAGTGGTGGTGGAGCGGGGCCATCTTGAACACCCGGCGGCCGAAGGCGCGGAAGGCGATGATCTGGATGACGACCGAGGCCGCCTCCAGCACGAACAGCCCGCCGAGCACCACGAACAGGATGTCGGTGTTGGTGAGCAGGGCCAGAGCGGCCATGGCGCCGCCCAGGGCCTGCGACCCGGTATCTCCCATGAAGATGCGGGCCGGGGCGGTGTTCCACCACAGGAATGCCAGGGTCGCGGCGGTGAGCGCGGCCGCCAGCATGGCCAGGTCCAGGGCCCCGGCCACGCCGTAGAAGACCGGGTGGCGGAACTGCCAGAAGCAGATGATGGTGAAGGCCCCGAACACCAACGCCGACGACCCGGACACGAGCCCGTCGAGGCCGTCGGTGAAGTTCACCGCATTCGAAGTGGCGGTGATCATGAAGAGCACCCAGAGGATGTAGAACCAGCCCAGCTCGATGCCGAACGGGCGGGTGAAGCCGAGCTGGGTGGTCACATCCCAGCTGAGCGCCCCCCAGGCAAAGAGCCCGGCGATGATCCCCTGGCCCAGGAACTTCCACGCTTTCCGGAGTCCCAGATTGCGGGCGCGGCGCACCTTGGAGAAATCGTCCAGGAACCCGATGACGCCCATACCCACGAAGGCCAGCAGCACGAGCAGGCCGGGCGTCTGGAACTCCTTGAACCCCAGGTGCCAGTTCCCCGTGGCATCGCGCACATCGAGGTGCCCGGCAAACCATCCGGCTGCAACCGCCAGCAGGATCACCAGGCCCCCCATGGTCGGGGTACCGCCCTTGTGGCGATGGCTCTCGACCTCCTCCCGGATGTGCTGGCCGATGCTCCTGGCGTGGAAGAAGCGCACCGCCACCGGGGTGACCACGATCGTGATGGCAAAGGCCACCAAGGCGGCGGCCAGCATGGCGATCATCGCCCGGCCTCCTCGCAGGCCACTGCCCGGTCGTCGAAGGGCACGGTGTGGTCGGCGAACTGCTGCCCCGTCTCATGGCCTTTGCCCAGGATGAGAACCACGTCACCGGTCGCGGCCGCCTGCAGGGCACCCCGGATGGCCCGGCGCCGGTCGGCCTCAACCCGAACCTCGGCCCGCCCCCCCGCCGTCCCGGCGAGCACCTCGCGGATGATGTCGGCGGGGTCCTCAGAACGGGGGTTGTCGGAGGTGATCACGGCGAGATCGGCCGCGGCGGCCGCCGCACCCATCAAGGGCCGCTTGGCCCGGTCGCGGTCCCCTCCGGCCCCGACCACGGCGATGACCCGCCCCCGGCCGACCAGGGAGCGCGCCGTGCCGATGACGGCGGCTACCCCGTCGGGAGTGTGGGCATAGTCGACGACCACCGTGCAGTCCCTTCCGGTCTCCACGATCTCGAAGCGGCCCGGGACCCTGGCCAGCGCCCCGATGCCGGCAGCGATGGTATCGGGGCCAATGCCGAGCGCCGCAGCAATGCCTGCAGCCAGCAAGGCGTTGGCCACGTTGAAGTCCCCGGGGAGGCGCAGGTGGACCGGGGCGGATCCTCCCGGGAGCGCCAGGAGGAAGGTGGAGCCGTCCAGGCGCAACTCCACTTCGGCAGCAGTCACCTCGGACCCGGCGCCCCGGCCCACACGGACCACGGGCAGCGGCGTGCCGGCGGCGAGCCGCTCGCCGTACGGGTCGTCCACCCAGATCACGGCCCCGGCCGCCAGGTCCGGGGTGAATAGCGACGCCTTCGCCCGGAAGTAGTCCTCCATGTCGGCATGGAAATCCAGGTGGTCCTGGCTCAGGTTGGTGAAGGCGGCCACGGCGAACCGGCTCCCGGCCACCCGCCCCAGCGCCAGGGCGTGCGAGGAGACCTCCACCGCGGCGATCTCCACCCGGACGGAGACCATGCGCGCCAGGAGGCGCTGGAAGTCGGCCGCCTCCGGAGTCGTGCGAGC
>JALOLI010000003.1 GCA_025456165.1 Acidimicrobiia bacterium
TGCTGCAGCAGCGACGGCTGGGTGGCGCCGGGCTTGGTGAAGTTGGCGGCGATGGCGGTGACCGGGAGCATGTAGCCCTCGTCGCCCTCGTGGGCCGGCACCAGGTCGAAGGCGGCGGCGTGGCCGAACTTGCCCTCGCGGGGGAACAGGTCGGCGTAGAAGGTGGCCAGGGGCCGGCCGGTAGCCCGGTCGGAGATCTCGTACACCGTGACGTCGGGATGCCAGACGGCGACGCCGTCGAGTTGGCGGTAGGCGAGGCCGAAGACCTCGCCGGTGATGTCGAACATGCCCTGGATCACCTGCTCCAGGGGGAAGTAGGCGGCCACGGCGCTGGGGTCGATACCGAAGCGCTCCCGGCGGATCACAGTGTGCAGGTAGCGGAAGTCCCAGGGGTCGGGGGCGGCGCCGCCGTTGGACGCGGCCAGGTCGGCCAGCTCCGCGCGCGCCTTGGCGGTGAGGGGCGGGATGAGCCCGGAGTAGAACCGCTCCACCGCCGACGGCTGGCGAGCCATCTTCTCCTCCATGCCGTAGTGGGCCCAGGAGGGGAGGCCGAACAGGTGGGCGATCTCGTGGCGCAGGCGCACCGCCTCTTCCAGGATGGGGAGGTTCTGCTCCCGCGCCTGGTTGAACATCTTGAACTGCATCTGCCGGCGCAGGTCGGCTCTCCGGGACTGGTCCATGAAGGGGTAGTACTCGGGGTAGTCGAGGGAGACCCGGAAGGTGCTCTCAGCCTGCCCCGGGCTGAGGCGGGAGATGTAGTCCTCGGGCAGGCCGTCGAGATCCTCGCGAGTCAGGTCGAGCCCGTCCTGGTACTCGTCGATGTTGCGGGAGAAAGCCACCCCGAGCTCCACCAGGCGGGTCCGCAGGCGCTGGACTTCGCCGCGCTGCTCCGGGGAGAGAGCGTGCCCGGCGCGACGGAGATCGCGCCTGGTGAAGGCCAGGAGGCGGGCGTCCTCGCCCTGGAGCGCCGCCGCCTCAGGAGTGGCGGCGAAGGCCTCCACCGCGTCGTTCAGGTCCCGGCGGAACGCCAGGTCCGACACCCACTTGCTCAGCCGCTCCTCGGCTTCCTGGGCGGCGTCGCGCACCTCCTTGTCGGGGTGCACCCGGGCCATGAAAGGGCCGCGGCCGCCGGCGATGACGACGGCGGCGCCGATGCGATCGAGCGGCGCCATGGTGGATTCCCAGGTGCGGCTCTCCTGAGGGGCGACGACGGCGGCCAGCGCCTCCTCGGCGCCGGTGATGGCCTTCTCTACCTCGGTGCGCACCGAGGCGGGGGTGACGGTGGTGTAGTCGTAGAGCACGGCCGCGGAGGTTAGCCCGGCAGGCCGGGTTCGGGGCGGGCTAATCCCCGACGCCGTAGAAGAACCCGTCGCGGGAGCCGATGTAGATCATCCCGTCCCAGGCGGCGGGGGTGGCCTCGATCGATCCCGCGGTGATGGTGATCTCCCAGTCCAGGACGGGGGAGCGGGGGTCGGTGATGTCGTAGGACTGCATCTTCCCGGCGGCGGTGGCCACGATGAGCCGGTCGTCCACCACGATGGGCGAGGACATGTGGTGCGGCCCGCTGAACGAGCCGGAGCCGATGTCCACCGACCAGGTTTCCTCGCCGGTCTCCCGGTCCACCGCTACCAGGAAGCCGCGGTTGGTGACGGCGTAGACCACCCCTTCCGCCAGGGCGGGGGTGGTCCACATCCCGCCCTTGTACGGCGGGCTGGTCAGGGAGAACATGCCCCAGACGTAGGGGTCGTCCGGCTCGTAGGGGTTCAGCTTGATCAACTGGCCCAGCTCCTGGGCCCTGGAGTTGTAGCGCTCGTACTCCACCGGGACGTAGAGCATGCCCTCCTCGTCCACCACGATGGACCCGTCCACGTCGTCGCCCACCCAGTACTGGAAGACGATCGGATCCTCCCCGGCCAGCACCTTCTCGATGTCCAGGCCGAACACCCGGCCGGCCGAGTTGGCGAAGTAGACCCGGCCCTCGAAGATGGCCGAGGAGTTCTCCACGCTGGTGGCCATGTAGCCGGAGGGGCTTATGGCGTTCAGCAGATCCTGGTCGTAGGTCTTCAGGCTGTAGATGAGCTCCGGGTCGACGGTGGCGCGGCCGTCGGCGTCGTAGCCGCGGTTCAGCTTCCAGATGTAGTAGAAGCTGTTCTCGCAGCCCTCGAAGAGCAGGTCGTTGACGACTCGCGGGCTGGCATCCCAGTCGTGCCACCACCGGCCTTCGGGCTCGTCGTCGGCGCTGACACTCCACAGCTCCTCCGGCTCCTCCCGATCGAGGGCCACGATGCGCAGCCGGTGGTCGCGGGCCCCGAAGTAGATCAGCGGGAAGCCGTCGGGATCCAGCGTCGGGGTGCCCTTGATGTGGGCCGCGGCACCCACGAAGTAGGCGTCCCGGGTCTCCTCTCCCGTCTTCGGGTCCAGGAAGTGGAGGCGGGCGTCGGTGGCACCGAAGATCAGTTCCATCACCCCGTCGGGGCGCTCCCAGATCACCGGCTGGCCCGTCCAGGTCACTCCGGTCCAGGGCACTCCCTGGTCGTCGTTGGAGCCCATTGGGGAGTCGGGGTAGCTCCACAGGACCCGGGGATTGCCGGGGATGGGCCCGGTGCCGTACCAGGTGTTGGTGGGATTGCCCCGGAAGGTGAGCAGGCCGGTCACGGTGGTTCCCCAGGGCTGCCCCACGGTGAGCCGGTCGACCCATTCGTGCCGGGGCACGGTGGTGGTCGTGGTGGTGGTGGAGGTGCTGGTGGTGGTGTCGCCCGTGGTGGTGGTGTCGTCCGGGTCTGTGGTGGAGGTGGTGCCCGTCGACCCCGTCGAGGAGACGGTGGTGCTGCTCGCCCCGGTCGTGCTCGGAGTGCCGGACGAGCGGTGCAGCACGGCAAAGGCCAGCAGGCTGATGGCGGCCAGTCCCAGGGCGAAGAGGAGGCCCACGAGGATGGGGGAGCGGCGGCTCTCGGGCATGCGATGGCCGAGTCTATGCCCGCCCCTCATGAACCCTGCGCCCGGAGGCTGGGGGAGCCTCAGGGGCTAGGCTCGGCGGGCCATGACCCTGGAGCAACTGGCCGACCGGGTGTCCGCTGCGATCTGGAACCTGCACCCCGGCTGGGCGGTGGCGGCGGGCCGCCACGAGTACGACGGCCAGGTGCCCGACCTGTCCGCGGGGGCGATCGAGGCGGGACTCGACCGGCTGGGGCGGCTGCGGGAGCAGTTGGCCGGCCTCGCCGACCTGAGCCCCGAGCAGGAGGCCGATCGAGCGATCCTGCTGGGGATCATCGATCGGGAGCGCTTCGACGAGGAGATCGTCCGGCGGTGGCGGCGCGACCCGGGCTGGTACCTGGAGCCCCTCGACGTCTCGGTCTACCTCGAGCGGGACTACGCCCCGGCCGGGCTGCGCCTGGAGCGTGCGGCCGCCGCTCTGGGTGAAACCGGAGGCCTGCTCGCCTGCGCCCGGCAGAACCTGGACCCGGTGATCCCCCGCCTCTGGGCCGAGTCGGCGGAGGTGCAGGCGCGGGGCCTGGCGGGGCGCCTGGTGGCGCAGGCGGAATGGGCCCCGGCGGCGCGCTCGGCGCCGGGGGAGGCAGCCTGGCTGCGGGAGACGGCCGGGTTCGCCGCCGCCGAATTGGAGGCCTACGCCGCCTGGCTGAAAGCGGAGCGGCTGCCGCCGGCGACCGAGGAGTTCGCCCTGGGGCCGGGGGGGTTCGATCGCTGGTTGCGCGCCGCCGAAGGCCTCGGCCCGGCAGCGGACCGGTGGAGCACCTGGGAAGCTCGCCTTCAGGAAGACGGTGAGGCCCTCGCCGCCGACGCCGCCGTCCTGGCTCCGGGGCGCTCGATCGGCGAGGCCTGCCGGGCGGTGGAGGCCGAGGTGGAGGCCGATCCGGTGGCCGCGGTGCGCCGGGCCGTCGGTGAGGCCCGACGGTGCGCCGGGGAGGCGGTTCCCGGCGACGATCCGCAGGTGGCGGCGGCGCCGGGCCGGGGAGAACCGGGCTGCGCCGGGTGGCTTCAGGCCCCCGGCCCGTACGACGACGCCGTGACCAGAGCCGTGCTGTACGTGACCCCCGGTTCCAGCCGGGCCGCCCTGGATTCCCTGGTGGCAACGGAGACCCTCCCGGGCCGCCTCCTGGCCCTCCGGCGCGCTGCCGGCGCCGCCGGGGAGGCGCGGCGCCGGTTCCCCTCCCGGGGGTTCCTGGAGGGCTGGAGCCTCCATGCCGGGGACCTGCTCGCCGAAGCCGGCTTCCGTGAGGAGGCGCCCGGCTGGCGCCTCCTGTGGCGGCGGCGCGTGGTGGTGGCCGGTTGCCGTCTGGCCTGCGCTCCCCGCCTCCACTCCGGCGATCTCACCGCGGAGCAGGCCGAGCAGGTCTTCATCCGGGAGGCCGGTCTCGACCGGGCGGCAGCCAGCGCCGAGGCCCGGGGTTGTGCCGCCGACCCGGGTACCGCCCTCGGTGGCCTGGGCCGCCTGGAGATCCTCGAAGCCCGGCGGAGATGGGATGGCTCCCCGGCGGCCTTCCACGAGGGCTTGCTCGGGGGGGCGGCGTTGCCGCTCGGCCTGCTGGATAGGCTGCCGCCATCGTGACCACTCTGCCCCGTGCCTACCTGGAACAGTTCGAGGAGCCGCCCGGCTACATGGAGTTCGCCTCGACCGGACCCGTGTCGCACCGGGTGCGCCTGGCTATGGCGGAGGTGCTGGAGGTGGTGGCCTCGCCCTCGCGGAACGCCTCCCAGGCCATCGCTCCTCGCCTCGAGGCGGCGTCGGCGGCCATGGCCCGCCTGGTGGGCGCCTCTCCCGATCGGGTGACCACGATCCCCTCGACCTCGGCGGGCATCTTCCAGGTGGCCTTCGGCCTGCTGGGGAGTGGAGGGAATGTGGTGGTGCCCGCCCACGAGTTCCCCGCCAACGTCTACCCCTGGCTGCGGGCGGAAGGGGCGGGTGGCCCGCAGGTGCGCCTGGTGGCCTGCCCCGACTGGCGGGTGACCGCCGAGCGCCTGGCCCCGGCCGTCGACGGCGAGACCCGGGCGGTGGCGGTGAGCCTGGTCGACTTCGTCACCGGGTTCCGGGTCGATGTGGCCGAGCTGCGCCGCGCCTTCCCGACGCCGCTGTTGGTGGTGGACGCCATCCAGGGCCTGGGGGCGGTGGTCGCGGGCCTGGGGCCGGCCGACGTGCTCGTGGCCGGGGGGCAGAAGTGGCTGCGAGCCGGCTGGGGGAGCGGGGTCATGGCGGTAGCGGACCGTGCCCTGGAGCGCCTGGCGCCGACCCTCACCGGGTGGTGCGGGGTGGACCACTTCCTCGACTTCGAGACGCCGCCGCCCCATGAGATCCTCGGCACGGCCGCCAGATTCCAGGAGGGCTCTCCTCCCTACCTGGGCACCCTGCAATTGGGGGCGGCGGCGGAAGTGATCGAGGTGGCCGGCATTGCCGCCATCGAGGAGGCCGTGCTGGCCCGGGCCGCGGCCGTCGAGGAGGCGGCCCGGCGCGCCGGCGCCGAGGTGCTTACTCCGTGGCGCCGGGCGGAGGAGCGGGCGGGCATCGTCTGCTTCCGCCTGCCGGGGGAGGCCCCGGCGGCGACCGCCACCCGCCTGGCCGCCGCCGGGCTGGTCGTCTCCCGGCGTTCGGGCTGGGTCCGGGTCTCCCCCCACGCCACCACGCCCCTCGACGCGGTTGGGCGGCTGGCCGAGGCGCTGGGGAAGCGGGACTAGTCCCCTTGGGGCGGCGAAATGGCCATCGCCCGCCAACACAGTGGGCGTTACCCTGACCACGCTGAGTAGTAGCCCATGGAGGGACCCATGCGGAGAGGCCTGGCCGTCGCGGTCGTGATCGCCCTGGTGGCGGCGCTTCCTGCACTCCTGGTGAGCGCTGCCCGCGCCGAGACCGCCGTGGTCACGATCGACTTCGAGGGTCTCGCCGAGGGCAGCACAGTGGACCGGGTGTCGGTGGGCTCCGGGGCCACGGGGGCCGCCGTCGGCGGGGTGATTGCCGTTCGGGGCGAACGCCGCTCCCTGCCGGGGGTCAACCGCGCCATGATCTTCGACGGTGCCTGCCTTCCCCTCGGCTCCTGGCTGGGCTGCACCGGCCTCGACCCCGACCTCTTCTTCCCGTCTCTGGGCAACTTGCTCATCGTCTCCGAGAACGGCAGCGCCGCCAACCCGAACGATGCCCGCGACGGCATCCTCACCTTCGACTTCCGCGGGTTCGGGCCGGGGGCGGTGCGAGTGGAATCCTTCGTCCTCGCCGACACGGACTCAAGGCGTCCCAACATGACCCTGATCACGGCGGCGGGGGCCTCGTCGACGACCCGCCTCCCGGCCACCGGCAATCGGGCATCCACCGTGGTGAGCGTGGGCGCGTCGGACATCGTGGAGATGACCATCGACCTTCGCGGGGAAGGTGCCGTCGACCAGATCGTGCTGGCCGTCGACCTGGCGCCGCCGCCGACTTCGACCACCACCACGACGACCACGGCGCCGCCGGATACCACGCCGCCGCCGACCCCCACGACGACGACCACCACCACCACGGCCGCCCCGCCCTCAGGCACTCCCGGCCCGCTGACCATGACCGTGACGGCCAACGGCGCCCCCGCCGGGGCGGCGCCCGGGCCGAGCCTCACCGCCGGGGTTCCGGTGGCCTGGACCTACGACGTGACCAACGGCGGGACCGGCAACCTCTGGGCGCTCTACATCTGGCACGAAGGCGTCGGCCGGGCCGACTGCGCCGACCGGGCGCTGTCGCCGGGGGAGACGGTGCGCTGCACCGCAGCTTCCACTGCGGTGACCGGGGCCTATTCCGCCTCCGTGACTGCCCAGGCTTGGGACGACGCCGGCGCCGAGGCGGCGGTCGCCGGCGAAGCGCACTACGTGGTCGACTCCCCGATCTTCGTCCCTGCCCCGGCCATCGACCTCGAGACTCTCGTGGGCGGCGACGACGCCGATGCCGCCCCCGGCCCGGTGCTCCTACCCGGGAGCAGCGTGGAGTTCCGCTACGTGGCCCGCAACACCGGCAATGTCGAGCTCTGGGGCCTGTGGGTGCGTGACGGCGCGTTCGGCACGATCACCTGCCCGACTCGCTATCTGCGTCCAGGAGATGCCGTGACCTGTGTCACCACCCGGACTGTGGCGGCGGGGGTGTTCACCGCGACTGCGGAGGCGCGCGCCTGGGACGCCGCCGGGGCGGAGGTCGTGGATACCGACCCGCACCACTACCTTGGGGCGACCGGCACGCCCTCGATCGACATCGAAGCCCTGGTCGAGGGGTTCGACGGCGACCGCCCGCCGGGGCCCCGGGTGCGCCGGCCCGGCGAGGAGATCCTCTTCACCTACGTCGTGACCAACACCGGCGGGCTGGGCCTGACCGGGGTGCGGGTCAGCGACAATGCCCTCGGTGCCGTCGCCTGCCCCGGCACGGCTCTGGCCCCCGGTCAGAGCATGACCTGCAACGCATCCACGATCGCCCGCCTCGGGGAGTTCGCCTCGACCGGCCGGGTGACGGCGGACTCCGCGGCGGGGTCGGTATCCGACTCCGACCCGATCTACTACCACGTGCGGACCGAGCCTCGCATCCACAACCTGGCGCTCGAGGTCGCGGTCAACGGGCGCGACGCCGACGACGCCGCCTCGGCCCCGAGCATCCCGGTAGGGGGCTCCGCCCGGTTCACCTACGTCATCACCTACACCGGCAACAACATCGTCTACAACGTGACGATCCAGGACCCGCGCATCGCGGAGTCGAGGATCTCCTGCAGCGGCGACCGCACCCTGACCGCCGGCGAGACCCTGCGCTGCACCGCCACCGTCCCCGCGGTGGCCGGGCCCTACGCCTCACTGGTCACGGTGGTGTCCTGGGATGCAGACGGGCGCCGCGTTTCTGCGGAGGACTGGGTCCACTACTACGGCATGGCGTGAGCCACCGGGCGCTCGGGCGCGCCACGCGATGCCGGCGTCCGGAGGGGTGACTAGTCCCCGCGAGGACCGGTGATGGCTCTTGAACGGTCGCCACTGTGTGCACTAGTCTTTCCCACCAGGAGTAGTCGTCCTGGGAGGAAGGGTGTCGCTGGGTTCACGCGGCGCCGCGCTGGCTCTGGCCGTCCTCATGCTGGTCGCGGCCGGCGGCGGGGTGGGGGCCGCCCCGGGGACCGCCGCTTCTGCCGCAGCCGGCACCGGCTCGCTGACCGTGCGCGTGGTGGCCAACGGGGAGACGGCCGGGCGGGCGCCGGGTCCCAGCATCGACGCCGGGGCCACCATCACCTGGTCTTACCGGGTGACCAACTCCGGCGCGAGCGGGCTTTGGGCCCTCTACTTGTGGCACGGCGGCATCGGCGCCGCTCAGTGCCCCGATCGGTCTCTGGCTCCCGGGGAGACGGTGCGCTGCCGCGGCTCGTCGACCGCCTCGCCGGGCGACCACGCCCAGGCAGTGACCGCCTGGGCTTGGGATGACGCGGGCGCTGAGGCTGCCGTCCGGGTAGTGGCCCACTATGTGGGAACCGGCTCGGGGCCGGCGGCCACCCCTGCTCTCGACCTGGAGGCCTTCGTCGCCGGCCAGGATGCCGACACCCCGCCGGGGGTCGTGGTGCCTCCCGGCACCCCGCTGTCCTATCGCTACCAGGTGCGCAACACGGGAGATGTCCCGCTCGTCGGCGTCTGGGTGCACGACGAGGCCTTCGGGGCGATCACCTGCCCGACGCGCCGCCTCGCTCCCGGGGAGGAGATGACGTGTCGGGCCAGACGCCAGGCTGAAGACGGCCTCCGCGGGTGGGTTGCCCAGGTCTACTCCTGGGACTCCACGGGTACCCAGGCGACGGACCGCGACTCGCTCAACTACCTGGGGGCCGACCCGGCCCAGGGGGTGGCGATCGAAGCCCTGGTGGAGGGCTTCGACGGCGATACACCGCCCGGGCCCCGGGTGCATCGGCCGGGAGAGACCATTGCATTCAGCTATGTGGTGGTCAACACGGGAGGAGTGCCCCTCAGCCGGATCCGGGTCTTCGACCGGGTTCTCGGTGCCGTCGCCTGTGCCGGCAGCACCCTGGACCCGGGCGAGATGATGACCTGCGATGCCTCGGCCGTGGCCCGCCTGGGGCAGTTCTCCTCCGTGGGACGGGTGACCGCCCGTGCCGGGACGGTCGTAGTGCGCGACTCCGACCCCATCCACTACCACGTGCGCGAGGAGCCGCGCATCCACAACCTGGCGCTTGCCGTCACCGTCAACGGGCGCGACACCGATAGCCCTCCGGGCCCCAGCATCGCCGTTGGGCAGTCGGTACGGCTGGCGTATGCCATCACCTACACCGGCAACAACATCGTGTACAACGTGACCATCCAGGACCCCTTCGTGCCCGGGTCCATTCTCTCGTGCAACGGGGACCGCATCCTGAACGCCGGGGAGACGCTGGTGTGCGCCGCCACCGTGACGGCCGCGGCGGGGCAATACGCCGCCGCGGTGACGGCGGTGTCCTGGGACGCCAACGGGCGGCGGGTCACCGCCGAGGATCGGGCGTACTACTTCGGGATGGTCTAGGCGGGCAGCCGCCCGCGCCGGGCCGTAGCATCGCCTCATCCGAACGGGAGGCAGTGTGATGAGGAAGGTGGTCCACGTCGTCGGCACCGGGACGATCGGTGAGCCGCTGATCGGCCTGCTGGTGGACCATCAGGAGGCCTTCGGGATCGACGAAGTGACCTTCCACAAGCGCACCCCCGCTGTGGAGGAGCGGGCCAAGATCGCCGACCTGGTGCGACGCGGGGCGGTCCTGGCCGTGGACGACGATCGCCGGGTCGACTTCGAGGCGCTCGGGCTGAAGCCGACGCTGGGCGGGGCCGAGGCCCTGGCCCGGGCCACCGTGGTCATCGACAGCACGCCGGCGGGTAACAGGAACAAGGAGCAGTCCTACGCCGCCCTGCCGGGCCCCCGGGGGTTCTTGGCCCAGGGATCGGAGTACGGCTTCGGCAAGATGTACGCCCGGGGCATCAACGACGAGGCCCTGGTGCCGGGGGAGGATCGCTTCCTCCACGTCGTGTCGTGCAACACGCACAACATCTCCGTGCTGGTGAAGGCCCTGGCCTTCGAGGGGGCCGCCTCGCACCTGGTGGACGGGCGGTTTGTGTGCATGCGGCGGTCCAACGACATCAGTCAGGACGGGTCCTTCAGCCCCAGCCCCACGGTGGGCAAGCACGACAACCCGCGTTTCGGCACCCACCACGCTCGCGATGCCCACGGGGTGTTCGCGACGCTCGGCCACGACCTGCCCCTCTGGTCCTCGGCCATCGTGCTCAACACGCAGTACATGCACGTCCTGCAGTTCGCCCTGACGCTGGACCACGACATCACGGCAGAAGAGGCGGTGGGCCGCCTGGCGGCCAACAGCCGGGTGGCCCTCACCCGCAAGCGCTCCGCCAACCAGGTCTTCTCCTTCGGACGGGACCACGGCTACTTCGGGCGGATCCTGAGCCAGACGGTGGTGCCCACCCAGACCATCGCGGTGCGCGACCGGCGCACCGTGGTGGGCTTCTGCTTCACCCCGCAGGACGGTAACGCCCTGCTGTCGTCGGTGGCGGCGGCGCTGTGGTACCTGTACCCGGGGGGGTTCGAGGACCGCATCGACGTCCTGCGGCCCTACCTGTTCCGCGAGGTCTGAAGCGGGCGGGGCGCCGGGACCGGGTCAGTCCTTGTAGCGCCAGACGATGCGGCCCCGCGACGGGTCGTAGACCGAGAGGTCCAGGTCGACGCGATCGCCGGGGAGGATGCGGATGTAGCGGCCGCGGCGCATCTTGCCCGAGGCTCGGGCCAGCACCTCGAGGCCGCCGTCGACCTGCACCCGGAACATGGCGTTGGGCAGGGTCTCCACGACCGTGCCCTGAACGCGTACGACGTCTTCCTGCTTCGCCAAGAAAGGCCCTCGCCGATTCGGTTGGTGAAGATGGCCCCGGGCCCTGAGGCCCCGAGCCCGAGCATCATACAGGCAGGGGCGGCCCCCTCTTCGATTCCGGGGCCGCCCCTATTGAGTAGGGTAGGGCTTCGTGACACAATCCCCTACACGCGTAGTGGCAATCGAGCAGGAGCACTGACGCCATGGGCGGCACCGTCGATCTCGATCTCGGCAAGTACCGGCTGGGCTGGTCCGACGTCGAGGACTACGTCTTCAAGCCGCAGAAGGGCCTGAGCCCCGAGATCATCCGCCAGATCTCGGGCATGAAGGGCGAGCCCGCCTGGATGCTCGAGTTCCGCCTCAAGGCTTACGAGCGCTTCCTGCGCAAGCCCACCCCGCAGTGGGGCGGCGGGGGGCTCCTCGACACCATCGACTTCGACGACATCTACTACTACATCAAGCCGATGGAAGGCCAGGCCAAGGACTGGGACATGGTGCCCGAGGGCATCAAGACGACCTACGAGCGCCTGGGCATTCCCGAAGCCGAGCGGAAGTACCTGGCAGGGGTCACCGCGCAGTATGAATCGGAGGTGGTGTACCACCGTAACCGGGAGGACCTGGAACGCCTCGGGGTGCTCTTCTGCGACATGGACACCGCCCTGCGGGAGTACCCCGATCTGGTGCGGGAGCACTTCGGCACGATCATCCCGCCCGGCGACAACAAGTACGCCGCGCTGAACTCGGCGGTCTGGTCGGGTGGCTCGTTCATCTACGTCCCCCCGGGCGTGCAACTCGACCAGCCGCTTCAGGCTTACTTCCGGATCAACGCCGAGAACATGGGCCAGTTCGAGCGCACCCTCATCATCGTGGACGAGGGGGCCTTCTGCCACTATGTGGAAGGCTGCTCGGCCCCCACCTACTCCAGCGACTCGCTCCATGCCGCGGTCGTGGAGATCATCATCAAGGACGGCGGGCGCTGCCGGTACACCACCATCCAGAACTGGTCGAACAACGTCTTCAATCTGGTGACGAAGCGGGCGGTGGCGCACCGCAATGCCACCATGGAATGGGTGGACGGCAACATCGGGTCTCGGCTCAGCATGAAGTACCCCGCCGTCTGGCTGGTGGGGGAGGGCGCCCACGGCGAAGTCCTCTCGATCGCCTTCGCCGGCGCGGGCCAGCATCAGGACACCGGGGCCAAGATCGTGCACGCCGCCCCGAACACCACCTCGCTCATCACCTCCAAGTCGATATCGATGGACGGGGGCCGGGCCGGGTACCGGGGCCTGCTCCGGGTCGAGGAGGGGGCCGCCAACGTGAAGTCCTTCGTGCGCTGCGACGCCCTCATTCTGGACCCGCAGAGCCGCTCGGACACCTACCCGTACATGGAGATCGAGGAAGCCGACGCCTCCATCGGCCACGAGGCCACGGTATCGAAGGTGGGCGACGACCAGTTGTTCTACCTGATGACCCGGGGCCTCACCGAGCCCGAGGCGACGGCGATGATCGTCGCCGGCTTCATCGAGCCCATCGTGCGGGAGCTGCCCATGGAGTACGCCGTCGAACTGAACCGCCTCATCGAGCTCCAGATGGAGGGCTCGGTCGGGTAGCGGCCAGGCGGCGCCCCGGCGGAGCCGGGCCGGGGAGCGAGGGCCTCGGGCCCAGGGCCTCCCTGAGGCCGTGCCTCAGGCGGGGGTCGTGTTTCCGCCCGGGCCCGGCCACAATGGCGTCATCCCCCCAAGACCCTTTGGGGATCACCCGCGTCCGGGAGGCATCATGCTCACCGAGACCTTCGACCTCGCAACCGACGGCCGGCCCATGGGGCTGCGCAAGAACATCGCCCTCATCGCCCACGACAACCGCAAGCAGGACCTGGTGGAGTGGGCCCGGTTCAACCGGGGACTGCTGGCGGCCCACGACCTCAGCGCCACCGGGACCACGGGGGCTCTCCTGGCGCGAGAGCTGGACCTCGAGATCAGCCGGGTGCGGAGCGGCCCCCTCGGCGGCGACCAGCAGGTGGGCGCCCGCATCGCCGAAGGCGAACTGGATGTGCTCATCTTCTTCTGGGACCCCCTGGAGCCACATCCCCACGACGTCGATGTGAAGGCCTTGCTGCGTATCGCCGCCGTCTACAACATCCCCGTCGCCTGCAACCGGGCCTCGGCGGACTTCATCATTTCGTCGCCCCTGCTGGGCCTGCCCTACCGGCGGCAGATGGCCGATCACGAGAGGCCCGAGAACGCCGAGCCGGGCGACGCGATCACCTGACCAGAAGGGGCAACCTGCGGCAAGGGAATCTTGGCCGGCCCGGCCGGGGGCCTGCCGGCGGTCAAGTTGCGGGGCGCGCCTCCCGATGAGTACCCGATGCCGCCGCAGCGGCGCCGACGCGAGCGAGGCTCCATGGACTGCCAGTTGCAGAACTTGCCCGAAGCCGGTTCCGAGCCGACCCGGGGCGAGCGCCTCCGGGCGCGAGCCCGGCGCGGCCTCTCCGATCTGGGGGGCAGGGCCGGCCGGGCGCTCCGCGACCCGCGCCTGCTGCTGGAGAAAGCCCACCTGGTAGCCCGGCGGGAGCGGCCCGGGTTCCGCGGCGGCCCCGACCCGGTGATCCCCTCGCCTCTTGGGCTCCGGGAGGGGGAGCGGGTAAGGGTGAAGGCGATGGAGCAGATCCGGGCCACTCTCGACCCGGTGGGCGACTGCCAGGGCCTGGGTTTCATGCCCATCCAGGCGGGCTTCTGCGGCCGGGAGTTCACCGTCGCCAAGCGGGTCGAGCGCTTCTTCGATGAGCGGACCCGGCGCATGCTCCGCATCCGCAACACCGTGATCCTCGATGGGGTCTACTGCGAGCCGCCGGCCGATGGGCCCGACGACTACTCCGGCTGCCACCGCACCTGCTTCCTGTTCTGGAAGGAAGCCTGGCTGGAGCGGGTGTGACGTTCGCGTCCGGCCTTCGCGTGGAGGAGATCGCCGCCGCCGGCGAGTTGGGCCGCTACCACGCCGACTGGGACGCCCTGGCGGAGCGGGCCCCGGGCGCCGAGTTGTTCGAGACTCGCCCCTGGGTCACTGCCTGGCTGGACACCTACTGGGCGGATCGTCCTCTGGCCTTCCTCTTCGTCTACTCCGGCGACACCCTGGTCGGCCTGGCGCCGCTGCTCGACGACCGCGACGGGGAGGTCGGCTGCCCGCGCTCGCTGGTCACCCCGGTCAACCCGCATGCCCGGCGGTGCGGTCTGCTGGCCGACGGCGACCCGGGAACTGTGGTGGCGGCGATGCTCTCCCATCTGGAGGGCACCCGGCGGGCCTCCCGGATGCGGCTCCGCTGCTGCGATGCCGCCTCGGCCGCCGTCGCCATCATCGAGGGGCAGGCCCCCCGGTCACTGGTGCGCCGCAAGGACCCCACCCCCATCATCCGGCTGGACGGAGGCTGGGAGGCCTACCTGGCGTCGCGCTCCCGCCACCTGCGCCACGAACTCGCCCGCAAGCGCAAGCGGCTCGATCTGGAGTGGGACGCCAAGTGGATCGGCGTGGCCGACGCCGCGGGGGTCGAGCGGGCAATGACCGACGTGCTGCGCATCGAGCGGAACAGCTGGAAGGACCGGCAGGGCACCTCGATGGTGTCCGAGCCTTTGGCCGCCGCCTTCTACGCCCGAATGACCAGATCGTGCGCCGCCCGCGGCTGGTTGCGCGTCGAGCTGCTCTACCTGGATGGGCAGCCCGTGGCTCATCTCCTCGCCGCGGTGCACCGCGGCACCTACTACGCCCTGAAGACCTCCTACGACGAGGCCTACCGGGCCTGGTCGCCGGGAATCGTCCTCTTCCAGCACGCCATCCGCAACGCGTTCGAAGCCGGGCTCGCCACCTTCGACTTCCTCGGGGACGAGTCCCGCTGGAAGGACGAACTGGCCAACGACTTCCGCCATCACGTGGACGCCTGCGCCTTCGCCGGCCCGGCCTGGCGCTGCCGCTGGGACCGGGTGCGATTGGACCACGTGAAGCCGTTCCTGGAGGCGCGGGCTCCCGGCCTGGCGACTCTGTGCCACCGGGTGCTCGACAAATCGACCGGGGCGCCCGGGACGGGGGAGTAGGCCGGTCAGAGCCCGCGGGCCAGGGCGTCGAGGAAGGC
>JALOLI010000119.1 GCA_025456165.1 Acidimicrobiia bacterium
GCCATCCGGCGCAGCTCCACCAGCGGGGTGCGGCCGATCATCTGGGTGATGTCCTGGTAGATGCGTCCCATGTGCCTTCCCTCATAAGGGGGTGCGCCAATAGGCCGCCGCCTCTCGCCGGATGCCGGCCCACAGCCGGGCGGTATCCGGCCCTGTGGCGGACCTATTCGCGTACCCCCTAAGAAAAGGCCCGGGTCGAGGACCGCGGGCCGTGCCTTGGCAGAATCGGTGCAGTTAGGTCAGCCGCCCTCGCCTGCCGGCAGAGGCCCCCGAGGGGCGGCAACAGCGGCAGCAGAACGACCCGTTCATCTCGAAGACCACGCTAATACGACGACACCGGCTAGCCAACGGGTTTCCGGGCGGCCTTCACTCCGCCGCCGCCAACTCCACCGCCTCGATGAGGCTCGAGGCGACCGGGGCCCCGGTGGCCTCGAGCGCGGCCCGGGGCTGCGAGCCCCCGTCGTACAGGACGCAGCCCACTCCCACCGCCCGGGCGGCATCGGCGTCGTCGGTGACATCCCCGATCACGGTCATGCTCCGGCCCTCCACCCGGCCGGGGAAGAGGCGGACCAGTTGCTCCACGTGACGGGCCAGGTGGTTCTGCTTGGAGGCCCCGGCAGGCCCGCGGTGGCCGTCGACTGCCAGCATGTAGTCGTCGAGGGCGAAGTAGCGCACTGCCGGAACGAGGCGGTCGTGCCACCACATCGACAGCACCGACTGGGTCTGGCCCCGGGCCGCCACCAGATCGACGGCGCGGCGGGCGTCCACGGTGAGCCGGGCCTGGTCGAGCAGGGCGTGGTAGGCGTCGTGGAAGTCGAGGTCGATGGACGCCATCTCCTCGGGGAGCACCGGCCGGCCCAGCAGGGTCTCGTAGAACCGGTGCAGCGGCCGCTGGTAGACCTCGCGGTAGCGGTCGGCGTCGATGGGCCCCGCCCCGACGGCGCGCAGCGAGACGTTCACCGCCGCCACGACGATGTCGAGGTCGTCGAAGAGCGTGCCGTTCCAATCCCAGACGACGTGCCGCATTGCCCGGGGACTCTAGGACTACCGTCGAGGCTCGCAGGACACCCATGCCGTACGAACTCGGAGACCCCGCCCTCGGAGGGCGGCGGGTTGCCTCCCGATGCCCACCTGGCCGAGGAGATGATCGTCACCGCTCTCCGCCTGCTGCGCGACCGGGCCGACCGGGCCGATCTCCGCCTCATCAACACCGCCCTGAAGGAGATGCGCTACGCCTTCATGGTCTTCTCCCGCTACCGGGATGTGCGCAAGGCGGCGGTGTTCGGGTCGGCGCGCACCCCGGCCGACGACCCCAACTACGCCCTGGCCGAGGCCTTCGCCGCCCATCTCGCCTGGGACCGCGGCTGGATGGTCATGACCGGGGCCGGCCCGGGCATCATGGAGGCGGCGAACAAGGGAGCCGGCGAGCGCTCGTTCGGCATCAACATCCGCCTCCCCTTCGAGGACGACGCCAACCCCTACATCCCGCCGGAGCGGGTGATCAACTTCAAGTACTTCTTCCCCCGCAAGCTCACCTTCGTCAAGGAGTCCCACGCCTTCGTGCTCTTCCCGGGCGGCTTCGGCACCCTCGACGAGACCCTCGAGACGCTCACCCTCATGCAGACGGGCAAGAGCGACCTCCACCCGGTGGTCCTGATGGAAGCCCCCGGGACGGGCTACTGGCAGGAGTGGCTCGACTTCGTCCGCCACACGCTGGTGGCCAAGGGGATGATCGCGGAAGACGACCTGTCGCTGATGCGCTTCATCCCGGGGGTGGCCGAGGCCGCCGACGAGATCACCCGCTTCTACGCCAACTACCACTCGCAGCGCTACGTCGACGGCCTGCTCGTGCTCCGCCTGCTCCACCCCCCGACCCCGGAGCAGGTGGAGGAGATCAACGCCCAGTTCCCCGACATCCTGGTGAGTGGGAAGATCGAAGCGATCGACACCACGCCGGCGGAAGCCGAGGACGGCGACCAGCCCGACCTGCCCCGCCTCCGCCTCCACTTCGACCGGCGGAGCCTCGGCCGGTTGCGGGCCCTGATCGACCATCTGAACTCCCTGGCTCCCTGACCGGGCCGGGCGGCGAGTAGCCTTGCGCCCATGCGCGAGATCCTCGCCGACCTGGTCGCCGAGCAGCAGGCTCTCGACCAGATGCTGCAGCGCGCTCCCGATCGCGACTGGAAGCGCGCCACCCCGGCCGCGGGCTGGTCGGTCCAGGACACCATTGCCCACCTTGCCGCCACCGAGGAACAGGGCCTGCGCGCCGTCACCGGCGACAAAGGCCTCCAGGCCGAGGTGGCCGCGGCCGGAGGCATCGACGCCTACAACCAGAAGGCGGTCGTTCAGGGACGCGCCAAGCGCCCCCAGGAGGTCATCGAGTGGTGGCGGCACAGTCGCGCCGCCGTGGTCGAGGCCCTCTCGCGCGCCCCGCACCAGACCCGGGTCACCTGGTACGCCGGCCCCATGTCGGCGCGCACCTTCGCCACCACCCGGATCATGGAGACCTGGGCCCACGGTCTCGACATCGTGGTGGCCCTGAAGCGGGAGGTGGCCGACACGCCCCGGCTCCGCCACGTCGCCTGGCTGGGATGGAAGACGCTGCCCTACGCCTTCGCCCAGGCCGGGGAGGAGTACCCGGCGCCGATCCGGGTGGAACTGGTGGGCCCGGGCTACGCCCGCTGGGTGTTCGGGCCTGCGGAGACGGATCAGCTGGTGCGCGGCCAGGCCGCCGACTGGTGCCGCCTCGTGGTGCGCCGCCTCCCGGCCGCCCACGCCGAGAACCTGACCGCCGTGGGAGAGGTGGCCCGCACCGCCCTCCGCGTCGCCCGGGCGTACGTGTGATCGGGCCCCTCATCGCCATGGTGCACCTGGGGCCCCTCCCCGGCGCCCCCCGCTTCTCCGGCGACCTCGACGGCGTGCTCGCCGCGGCGGTGGCCGACGCCCGGGCCCTGGCCGAGGCCGGTTTCGACGCCCTCCTCGTGGAGAACTACGGCGACGCCCCCTTCTTCGCCGACGACATCCCCAAGGCGACGGTGGCCGCCCTGGCCCGGGCGGTGGCGGAGGTGCGCCGGGTGGTGAGCGTGCCGGTCGGCGTCAACGCCCTGCGCAACGACGCTCTCGCCGCCCTGGCCGTGGCCGCGGCCACCGGCGCCGCCTTCATCCGGGTGAACATCCTCTCCGGGTGGATGAGCACCGATCAGGGAGTCATCACCGGCAAGGCGGCGGAGGTAGCCCGCTTGCGCGCCGCGCTGGCCACTCCGGCCCTGGTGCTGGCCGACGTCTTCGTGAAGCACTCCGTGCCCCCGGCCGGCCTGACCCTCGAGAGGGCGGCCGCCGACACCTGGAAGCGGGCCGGCGCCGACGGCCTGATCGTCACCGGGCCGGGGACGGGACAACCGGTGGCCTTCGAGGAGTTGGAGAGGGTCCGGGCCGCCGCCCCCGGAGCGCCGCTCTTCGCCGGGTCGGGGGTCGACCCGGCGACGGTGGCCGAGGTGCTGCGCCGGGCCGACGGGGCCATCGTGGGCACGGCGCTGAAGCACGGCGGCGTCACGACCAATGCCGTCGACCCCGCCCGGGCTCGCGCCCTGGTCGCCGCCGCCCGCGGCTGAGACCGCCCGGCGGCTTCAGCGGGGCCGGCGAGGGATCCAGGCCCAGGTCGCCGCCCGGTAGCGGCGGAAGTCGTCGCCGAAGGCCTCCAGCAAGCGACGGTCCTCCAGCGGCTCCAGGCCGACCACCAGCCACACCGCCGCCACCAGCGGCAGCATCCACATCACCCGCGGCCCCAGAGCCAACGCCGGGGCCAGCGCCAGCAGGGTGGTGCCGACGTTCACCGGGTTGCGGACCACGCCGTACAGGCCGTCGGTGACCAGCGCCGCTCCGGGCCGGACCCCCAGCAGCCGCACCCCGGCTCGCGCCAACCGGCGCCCGGCGGCGAACACCAGAGCCGTGCCGGCCAGCAGGGCGAGGGCGCCGAGCACCCCGAGAGGCACCGGCCGCCAGTCGAAACGGAACACCCCGGCGTCGTCGCGCAGCAGAGCGGCGGGCAGGGCCCCCGCCCAGAGCGCCACCGTGAAGAGGGTGTAGCCGCCGGCCGCCAGATCGGGACGCTGCATCGTCATATGATGACACGCCGCCGCACCCCCGGGGCGTGTCACCCGGCGCCGGTACGCTGTCCCTCGTGCCGGCCCTCGACCTGTTCTCCCCCCCGGTGGCGGCGTGGTTCCGCTCCTCCTTCCCCGCGACCACCCCCGCCCAGGAGGGGGGCTGGCCGGCCATCGCCGCCGGGGGCCACGTGCTCATCCACGCCCCCACCGGATCGGGGAAGACGCTGGCCGCCTTCCTGTGGGGCCTCGACCGCCTCTTCGCCGCTCCCCCGGTCCCCGCCCGCCGCCGCTGCCGCCTGCTGTACATCTCTCCCCTCAAGGCCCTGGCCTACGACATCGAGCGCAACCTGCGGGCGCCGCTGCGGGGAATCGTCCGGGCCGCCGCCGAAGGGGGCGCCCCCGTGCCCGAGATCACCACGGCCATGCGCACCGGCGACACGCCGGCCGAGGAGCGCCGGGCCATGCTGCGCCACCCCCCCGACGTCCTCATCACCACCCCCGAGAGCCTCTACCTGCTGCTGACCTCCTCGGCCCGGGAGATCCTCACCCCGGTGCGCTGGGTCATCGTCGACGAAGTCCACGCCGTGGCCGGCACCAAGCGCGGCTCCCACCTCGCCCTGTCGCTGGAGCGCCTGGAGGAGATCGCCGAAGCCCCGCCGCAGCGCATCGGGCTCTCCGCCACCCAGCGCCCCCTCGAGGCCATCGCCTGCTTCCTCGGCGGCGGCACCGTCGCCGGCGGCACCTGGCGGCCCCGGCCGGTGATGGTCGTCGACGCCCCCCGCGACAAGCAGCTCGACCTGGAGATCGTGGTCCCGGTCGAGGACATGACCCGGCCCGAGCGCGACCTCCCGGCCCCGGAGCCCGGGACCCCGCTGCGCCGCTCCATCTGGCCGGCGATGTACCCCCTGCTCCTCGAACTGGTGCTGGCCCACCGCTCCACGATCCTCTTCGCCAACAGCCGCACCCTGGTGGAGCGCCTCGCCGCCCAGCTCAACGCCCTCGCCGGCGAGGAGATCGTCAAGGCGCACCACGGCTCGGTGTCGCGGGAGCAGCGCCTCGCCATCGAGGACGGCCTGAAGACGGGAGCCTTGCGCGCCGTGGCCGCCACCTCCTCCCTGGAACTCGGCATCGACATGGCGGCGGTGGACCTGGTCATCATGGTGGAGTCCCCCACCACCGTGGCCCGCGGGCTGCAGCGGGCCGGCCGCGCCGGGCACCAGGTGGGCTCGCCCAGCCGCGCCAAGGTGTTCCCCAAGCACCGCGGCGACCTGCTCGAAGCCGCCGTGCTGGTGCGGCGGATGGAGCAGGGGCTCATCGAGGAGACCCGCATCCCGGCCAACCCGCTCGACGTCCTCGCCCAGCAGGTGGTGGCCATGGTGGCCGGCGGGTCGCGGCGGGTGGACGAGGTCTACGCCCTGGTGCGGCAGGCCGCCCCCTACGCCACCCTGGGACGGGCGCCCTTCGACGCCGTGCTCGACATGCTGGCGGGCCGCTACCCCTCCGACGACTTCGCCGAGCTCCGCCCCCGGCTGGTGTGGGATCGGGTCGAGGGCACGCTGGCCCCCCTGGGCAACGCCCGCCTGCTGGCGGTGACCAACCCGGGCACCATCCCCGACCGCGGCCTCTACACCGTCGTCCTCCCGGGCGGCGGGCGAGTCGGGGAGTTGGACGAGGAGATGGTGTTCGAGAGCCGGGTCGGGGACACCTTCGTGCTGGGGTCGTCCTCCTGGCAGATCGCCGAGATCACGCTGGACCGGGTGGTGGTGGCCCCGGCCCCGGGGGCGGTCGCCCCCCGGTTCCCCTTCTGGAAGGGCGACACCCCGGGCCGCCCTCTGGAGACCGGCCGG
>JALOLI010000004.1 GCA_025456165.1 Acidimicrobiia bacterium
CACCTTGGCCCGTGCCGCACGGGCCGCCGCGGCCCGCCGGAGCACGGCGCGACAGGTCTTCTTGGCCTTCGCGCTGGACCTCGGCTTCGCCAGCACGGCCTTGCAGCGCTTGACCTGCTGGGCACTCGGGGCCTTCGCCGGCGCCGTGGCGGCCGCGCCGGCTTCAGCCGGGCGCAGGACCAGGAGCAGTCCGATGAGGAGCAGTGCCCCGAGGAGGGTCCACGCCAGGCGGGTGGCGGGGGATCCGGGGCGACGGGCGGCGGCGAGCATGGCGGCGATCCTCTGCGTGGGAACAGGGGCAGGCCAGGGGTGGACCTGCACGACCCCTCAAACGGGCGCCCACGCCGGAAAGTCGGCGAAACCTTGTGAAAACCCCCCGGTCGGCGGGGGGTGACCTCGACCTTGGTCTAGGTCTCGTCCGGCCTCGGGGACCCCGGGGTCCTAGGACCGCCCTCGCCGGTGGTCCAGAACCAGCGCATCCACTCCTCGCGCTCGCCCCGCCGGCGCGCCTCGAGGATGTCGAGCACCCGGTCGATCGCGACCAGGTCCCCGCGCAGCGCGTGGGGCATGAGCTCGCGAAGCTCGGCCTCGGAGTCGTGGGCGACCGGCGCCGCGGCCGTCTCGGCGGCCGGGGGGGCGGGGGGCTCGGGGTGCTCGACCATCACCCGTGCAAACGGCGCGCACCGCCCAGGGTCGGAACAACCCTGGGAAAACCCCCCGCCCGGTCAGGTCCCCCCCGCCCGCCGGTCCAGCCACGGGGGGTCCGAAACCCCGAGGCCCGGCTCCGGGCCGACCGCCTCGGGGTCGTCACGGAAGAGGTCGTGCTCAGGGGGGCGCACGAGCTCATCCAGGCTCCCCACCCCGGGCGGGGTGGGCATGCCGCTCACCACCACCGCGGGCGTCCCGGCCGCCTTGGCCATGAGCATGCCGCCGGCCGCGGCGAGCTCATCGGCCAGGGCCTGGTCGGTGGCCACCAGCGTGCGCCCCTCGCGGTCGGAGCCCCCGCGGTGGTCGACCACCCCCCGCAGGCCCGCCAGGCCGATCGCCACGTTCACCAGCCCCCGCCGGAAGGCCCGCCCGTGGGTGTCGATCACCACCACCCCGACCCGGCCGCCGAGGGCCTCGGCCAGGCGGTGCTGGATCAGCCGGGCCGAGGCGTCGGGGTCCCGGGGGAGCAGCACCACCCACCCGTCGGCCACGTTGGAGGCGTCGATCCCGGCGTTCGCGCAGACCAGGCCGTGGTGGGTCTCCGAGATCACCGTGGCCCGGCGGCGGCGGAGGATCCGGCGGCTCTCGCGGAGGATGAGCTCACACAGGGCCGGGTCCTTGCCGGTCTGCTCGGCGAGTGCCCGGGCCCGCGGGCCCGGCACGACCGACGCGAGCTCGACCAGACGCCCCTCGGCCTTGCTCACCACCTTGTGGGCCACCACCAGCACGTCGCCGGGGCGCATCCCGGCCGCCCAGGCGGCGTCGGCGAGCAGCCCGGGCAGGTCGTCGCCCGGGCGCACCTCGGGCAGCCCGGCCAGCACCTGCAGGGTGACCCCGCTCAGGCCGGCTGGGCGCTTGCGCGCGCGAGGTCGGCGACGCCGATGCGGGCGAGCACGGCGCGGGTCGCGCCGGTCGGCCCGGCCGCCCAGAGGGCGACGAGGTCGTCGGGGGTGTCCACGTCCAGGCCGATCCGCGGGTGCTGGATCAGCGCCACCCGAAGGCCGCGGCGCTCGGCCTGGGCGAGGTGCCGGGCGAGCGAGTCGGGCCCCAGCCGGGGGACCAGGGCCTCGGGCGGGCGGATCAGCATCGCGTTGGTGCCGGTGCCGGCCGCCGAGGCGACCAGGCACACGCCCGGGGCGGCCGGGGCGGCCTCGACCACCTGATCGAGATCGTCAGCGCGCACCAGCGGCAGGTCGGCGGTGAGCACCAGCGCCGCGCCCCGGGCGGCGGCAAGACCCACCGAGACCGCGGCGTTCATCCCCCGCGGGGGCGCGTGGTCGGGCAGCCAGCGGGCCCCGTGGGCGCGGGCCATCGCGCGCGCGTGCGGGTCGGCGGTCACCACGATGACCTCCCGCACCCGCCGGGCCCCGGCGCAGGCGGCGAGCACGTCGGTGAGCATGGCCTCCTGCAGCTCGCGCCGGGCCTCGCGCGGGAGCACCCCCGACAGGCGCCCGAGGGCCCGGTCCAGGCGCTTGACCGGGATCACCGCGCTCACCCTCACGCGACACCCGCCCCGAGCGCGGCGAGCACCGCGCCGGCCAGCCGCTCCCGCGCCGCGCGGTCGGGCATGAGGATGTCGGTGACCACCGGGCGCACCCCGAGGGCGGCGATCGCCTCGGCCTCACCCTCGTCGGTGTGGTCGATCAGCATCGTCGCGCACACATCCGCGTAGATCCGGGCCATCTCGGTGGCCGAGCACTCATCGTGCCCGGCCCCGGCCAGGAACCGGCAGCCCGGCCCCTCGACCGGCCGGCGCCCGACGATCGGGCTCACCGCCACCACCCGATCGCGCCGGGCGGCCACCGCCTCGCGCACCCCGCCCACCGCGAGGATGGTGCCGATCGAGACCACCGGGCTCGAGGGGCAGATCACCACCGCCTCGGCCGCCGCGATCGCCTCGAGCACCCCGGGCGCGGCCTGGGCCCGCTCGATGCCCCGGAACTCGATCCGGGTGATCTCCTCCCCCGCCCCGTGCTTGACCAGGTACTCCTGGAAGGTGCGCTCGCCCTGCGGGGTGGTGATCCGGGTGGCCACCGGCTGGTCGCTCATCGGCAGCACCCGCGCGGCCACCCCCAGCCGGGCGCACAGGTCGGCGGCCACGGCCGACAGCGGATGGCCCTCGGCGAGCATCATGGTGCGGTGCAGGTGGGTGGCCAGATCCCGGTCGCCCAGGCCGAACCACGCCTCGCGCCCGTAGGTGGCCAGCCCCTCCAGGCAGCGGAAGGTGTCCTCGGCATACCCCCAGCCCCGCGCATCGACCACCCCGGCGAGCACATAGGTGCAGATGTCGAGGTCGGGGCAGACCCGGAGCCCGTAGAAGTCGGCGTCGTCGCCGGTGTTGACCACCACCGTCAGGCGCTCCGGGCCGGCCACCCGGGCCAGGCCGTCGACCATCTTGGAGCCGCCGGTGCCCCCCGACAGGGCGACGATCACGAAAGGGCGGCGGGCTCGGGGGCGCGGCTCACGGCGGGGGCGAGCGTAGCGGACCACCGCCGGCGGGGGCGGGGGCGGGCTCCCGGGCGGGCCCCGGGCGGAGCACCAGCCACAGCCCGAGCGAGACCAGGGCCATCCCGGCGATGAGCTGGCCGGTGAGCGGCTCGCCGAGCAGCGGCCAGGCGGTCAGGACCCCGACCACCGGGACCAGGAAGAACCAGGCCGAGACCTCGCTCGCCGGCGCGCGGCCGAGGGCCAGGTAGAAGAGCGCGAACGGGAGCGCCGACCCGACGATCGCGGTGAGCCAGATCAGGCCCACCTCGCGCGCGCCGGTCTGCTCCGGGCCCCCCTCGACGGCCAGGCCGAGGACGGCGAGCACCCCGGCGCCCAGCACCATCTGCCACCCGGCCAGGGCGACCGGGGCGGCCGTCGTCTGCAGGCGCCGGGCGGCGGCCACCGTGCCGATGGCCCAGGCGAGCGCCCCGCCCACCACCACCAGCGCCGCGCCGGAGACCTCCGGGGGCCAGATCGGCCCCTCCCAGACCACCACCGCCGCCCCCACCAGGCCCAGGCCCAGGCCCGTCCACTGCCCGCCGGACAGCCGCTCGCCGAGGAACGGCACCGAGAGGGCGGCCACGAAGAGCGGGTCGGTGTTGGCCAGCACCGCCGCCAGGCCGGCCCCGCCGTGGGCGATGCCGTAGAAGGTCGCCCCGTAGAAGAGCACGGTCTGGGTGAGGGCGAGCACCACGACCACCCCGACCCCCGTCCGCGGCCGCAGCGGCATCCCGAGCGCCATGAGCACCCCGATCAGGATGAGCCCCCCCAGGCCCATCCGCGCGGCGGCGGCCACCAGCGGCGGCCAGGTCTCCACCAGCCAGGCCGAGGGCACGTAGGCCACCCCCCACCCGGCCATCGCCCCCACGGCCAGGAGGGTCCCCGGCCTCATCGCGAGGCCCGGATCAGTGCACCAGGTTGGAGAGCGCCAACACCACCTCGGCGGGAAGGTAGGTGACCAGGAACAAGACCAGGATGCTCACCGCCAGCCACGGGATGATCATCAGCGACAATCGCTCGATCGACACCCGGGCGATCGAGCTCACCAGGAACAGCACCAGCCCGATGGGCGGGTGGATGAGCGCCAGCACCAGGTTGAAGACCATGATCAGCCCGAAGTGCACCGGGTCGATCCCGAAGGTCTCCACCGCCACCGGGGCCAGGAACGGCGCGAGGATCGCGAGCGCCGGCAGGGGCTCGATGAAGATCCCCACCACCAACAGCAGGATGTTCACCAGCAGCAGGAACACGTACTTGTTGCTGGTCAGGTCGGTGAGGAAGGTCTCGATCGTCGAGCCGAAGTCGTTGATGAACAGGACCTTGGCCAGGATGTAGGAGTCGCCCAGCAGCAGCAGCACGATCCCGGTCTCCACCGCGGCGGCGGTGAAGATGGTGGGCAGCTGCCCCGGGCCCACGCTCGCGTACCAGAAGAGCGCAAGGCCGATGGTGACCACCGCGGCGACCGAGGCCGACTCGGTCGGGGTGAAGACCCCGGTGAGGATGCCGCCCAGGATGATCACCGGGATCGCGAGCACCGGCAGCGCCACCCCGCCGGTGCGGGCGACGGTGCGCATGCCGGAGAAGGGCCGCTTGGACAGGAACCCCATCCGGCGCACCACGATGTAGACGGTGATCGCCTGGAAGATGAGCAGCAGCAGCTCGGCGAACACCCCGGAGAGCAGGAGCTTGGAGATCGACGCCGACCCGGGGCCGGTGACGATGAAGCCGTAGACGATGAACATGATCGAGATGGGCCCGATCGGTCCCTTGATCGAGGCGCCGGCGACCACCGCGGAGGCGACGTCGCGCGGGTAGCCCTCCTTCTCCATCGCCGGCACCAGGAGCGGGGTCATGATCGCCGCGTCGGCCTGCGCCGAGCCGGAGATCCCCGAGACCAGGGCCGAGGTCACCTGGCACACATAGGCCATGCCCCCGCGCAGGTGGCCGATCATCGCCGCGGCGAAGCGGATGAGCCGGTCGCTCATCCCCGAGGCGTTCATCACCTCGGCCACCACCAGGAACATCAGGATGACCAACAGCTCGGTCCCGCCCGAGAGGCCCATGATCGACTGGGTGGTGCGGAAGGGAAAGAGCGGGTCCACGCCGATCTCGGGCCAGAAGGTCAGCCCGAGCACCGACATCGTCGAGAGGATCCCGACGATCGAGAGCATGAACACGATCGGGTTCCCGGCGATCGTGAGCACCACGAAGATGACCAGCAGGGCCAGGAGCTTGGACAGGTTGGTGCTCATCACCCCCTGCTCGCCGAGCAGGAGGATCCCCCGGCAGGCCAGCCACAGCGCCGCGCCCACCGTCAGGGCGCCGATGATGGCCACCCCCACCACCCGGCCCGCCGGCCGCCCCCGGGCGGCCAGCCGGGCCGCCCCGGCCGTGGCCCCCTGGGCGAAGTGCAGGGTGATGAACCAGTAGCCGATCGTCATCGAGGCGATGGCGTAGAAGAACGGCACCCCGAGGGCCGGCGAGTCGGTGTCGAGCGAGCTCGGGCTGATCGCGTACTGGGTCGAGCGCACGCAGCAGTAGGGCAGCAGGATCGCCAGCGACAGCCCGCTGAAGGTCCTGACCGAGGCCTGCCACCACCAGGGCCCGCGCCCCGAGACCAGGGTGATCACGGTCACCGCGCCGCGCTTGACCGCGAGCGAGACCCCCATCCAGATCACCCACAGGAAGGCGAAGCGCGCGAACTCCTCGGATCCGAAGATGGAGTAGCCGAGCAGGTAGCGGGTGAAGACGTTGATCGCGAGCGCCGCCACCACGGCGGCCGCCGCCCCCACCGCGATCGTGCGGGCGATCCGCACCGCGGCCTGGGAGTAGACCTCGAGCCACCCGGCCAGGCGCTCGAGCCCGTGCGCGAGCGCAGGCGCCTCGGGCGGGATGGCCGGGGTGGGGGCGGCGGCGCTCGTCATGGGCGTCGTGGGGCGGCCGGGCCGGGGCGCCGCAGGGACGCCCCGGCCCGGGTGGCGCTAGGTGGCCGCGCAGCCCTCAGGCAGCGGGGCCGGGGCCGGCGGGGCCGGCAGGGCGTCCTTGAGCGCCTGGATCTGCTGCACGTACTCGCCGGTCGAGCCGTTGGCGAACTCGTCATAGACCGGCTTGGTCGCCTCGGTCAGCTGGGTCAGCTGCTGCGGGGTGGCCGCGGCGAACTTGAGCCCCTCATCGCACAGGGTCGGGATCAGGTTGTTGGCCGGGTCGGTGAAGATGCCCAGCGAGAACTGGGGCACCTCCTTGGCCGCGTCGGTGATCCACTGCTGCTGCTCGGCGGTGAGGGAGTCGAACTTCTCCTGGTTGACCACCAGCACCGTCGGGAACGGCCACAGGTTGACGTTCAGGGTCATGTAGTCGGCGACCTCGTAGTACTTGAAGGTCTGGACCAGGCCCAGGTTGGCCTCCATGCCGTCGACGGTCCCCGAGCGCAGGGCGTTGTAGACGTCGCCGATCGGCAGCGGGGTGGCGTCGGCGCCGAGCGCCCTGATCCCGGCCACCAGCACCGGGCTCTCGACCGAGCGGATCTTCTTGCCCTTCCAGTCGGCCAGGGAGACGATCTCGGTCTTGGCCCCGAGGGGCTTGCGCAGGCCGCCCTCGTGGATGGCCAGGCCCTTGAGGCCGATCTTGGACGGCCCGTCGGGGCTTGCCAGCATCGACTCGCCGATCTCGCCGGTGATGACCTGCGACTCCAGGTCATACCGGGTGATCAGGAACGGCATCTGCAGGGCCTCGAAGCTGGTGACGCCCTTGTTGCCCCACACCGCCGCCGAGACCGAGCCCATGTCCACCGAGCCGGCCTGGACGTCGTCGAGCAGCTGCAGGTCGTTGCCACCGGCGTAGACCGGCAGGGTCTTGATCTCCAGCCTGCCGCCGGAGAGCTCGCCGACCCGCTTGGCGAAGAAGTCGATGGCCTGTCCGTAGGGGTGGGCGGCCGGGGTCACGTACCCGACCCGCAGGGTCACCTCGGCCGACCCGCCGCCACCACCGGTCGTGCCGCCGCCGGAGTCGTCTGAATCCCCGCAGGCGGCCGCGCCGAGCGCGAGCGCGGCGGCGCCCAGGAGCACCAGGAGGCGCCAGGCCCACGTGCGTCGTGCGTCCCTCACCGTTGCATCCCCCTTCTTCGTGTCGGTCTCGGGCAATCCGTATTGGCCGAGCCGGCGGCAACCCCCTCGCCCACCGGCGCTTTCGGGCAGCAGGCTATGCAGGCGCGACGGAGGTTGTCAACATCCGCACGAAGTCGTCGCACGACGCAACACCCGCCAAACCATGCGGGTTGTTCGCCCCTCCGGGCGGCCGGGCCGAGCCCCGGATGCGCGTTGACGGCCGCCGTGTACGTGACATATGCTGCGTGCATCGTCGGAACGGCGCCCTCAGTCCCGATGCGGCCTCCTGGCTGCGCGAGATGCGTCGTCCGACCGACTGCAGCAGCCACCCTTCAATTCCTAAAGGGGGATGCCAGCCTATGGCCGAGCAGTTCGCCGTGACGCAGATTCCCGGTGCCGAGACCGGGGAGATCCCGCCCTCGCCCGTCGACCGTGACGAGAAGACGGCTTTCATCTACTCGCTCGTCGACCCCATCTGGGACATCGACACCCTTCCGCTGACCTACACCAACTCGCGTTGGTCGGCGTTCTTCTACCGGGCCGACGAGAAGCACCTGCGTCGCGTCCTTCCCGACTGCCTTGAGCTCGAGGACGACATCGTCGAGTTCTGGTACGTCGACCACAACCACACCATGCTCGGCCCGTACGGCGAGATGGGTGTGACCGTGGCCGCCTCCCACAAGGGTGGCGACGGCAAGACGTACTACGCCGGGTACTACCCCTACATGTACCTCACGCAGGACGCCGCGATCGACGCCGGTCGCGTGCTGGGCTTCCCCAAGAAGGAGGCCTTCATCCGCGTGCTGGAGCACGGTGGGGCGCCTGACGACGGCTACGGCCTCGAGACCAAGCAGTACCAGTTCGACTACTTCTCGTTCCTGATGGTCCGGAACGGGTACGTGCTGCACTCGGCCACCGGGAAGTACGACGACGCCGACCTGTCGGCCAAGCCGGCCTTCTACGGCAACACCGAGTACGGCCGCATGAACATGAAGGTCGTGACGAGCCCGGACATCGCCCAGTCCGAGTGGCAGCTGGTCTACCTGCCCTCGCTGGTCACCAAGGACCTGGCCACCGCCATGGGCCGCCCCGAGAGCGAGGGCTCCCACCGCTTCCAGGTCAAGCCGGAGTCGATCCGGACCGCCTCGCCGTCCAGCATCAACTGGTTCATGCAGGCGACTCCGTACGACAACCTCGGCCACGAGCTGCCGCCGAAGGAGCTGATCGGTCTCATGACCTTCAGCTTCGACCTCATCATCCCGGCCGGCCAGACCCTGTGGACGGAGACCTACACCCGCGACGCCACGTGGGCCGGCGCCGCCAAGCCGTACCGCTTCGGTCTGCGTCACCGCTTCCCGAAGCCCGTCGGCCTCGGCGCGTAGCGACACGACCCTCACTCCCCCGGACGGGGGCCCGGCCTGGCCCGGGTCCCCGCACCGGATCCCGTCGAAGGAGGCTTAGCGCATGGCGCAGCTGAACGTCACGAGCGTTCCGTGGGTCGACTCGGGCGACGCCCCGCCGCTCGCTCTGGACCGTGACAAGCGCGACATCATCTCGCAGGGCATCGCGGACCCGCTCGTCGACTACGACATCGTCCCGCTGACCTACACCAACTCCCGTTGGTCGGCGTTCTTCTACCGGTGCGACGAGAAGGACCTGAAGCACATCCTTCCGAAGTGCCTGGAGCTCGAGGACGACGTCATTGAGTTCTGGTACGTGGACCACCTGCACACCGGCCTCGGCCCGTACGGCGAGATGGGCGTCACCGTCTCGGCGTCGTGCAAGGGCTCGGATGGCAACACGTACTACGGCGGGTACTACCCGTACATGTACCTCACGCAGGACGCGGCCGTGTTCGCCGGCCGGGAGCCCTTCGGCTTCCCGAAGAAGATCGCCTACATCGTCACCCAGGAGCACGGTGGCAAGGAGGACGACGGCTACGGCGGCTTCGGCAACGACTACTTCAACTTCACCCTCGAGCGTCGCGGCTACCTGATCCACACCGCGACCGGCCGCTACGACGACGCCGAGCTTCCCGCGAAGCCCGCGTTCTACGGCGACCCGCGCTACGGGCGGATGAACCTCCGGCTCATCACCGACCCGTCGCTTCGCACCACCAAGTGGGACCTGACCTACCTTCCCTCCGAGGTCACCAAGGCGACCGCCATCGCCATGGGCCGCCCGGAGACCGAGGGCCAGCACCGGTTCCAGCTCAAGCCCGAGTCGATCCGCACGGCCTCGGCCAACGCGATCCGCACCTGGGCCCTGCAGGCCACGCCGTTCGACAACCTCGGCGCGATGATGCCGGTCAAGGAGCTCGTGGGTCTCATGAGCTTCAACTTCGACCTGATCATCCCCGGCGCGCAGACCGTCTGGACCCAGACGATCGAGCGCACCGACGAGGACATCGCGGACCTGCTCTTCGCGACGCCGTACCAGTACACGATGCGGCACCGCTTCCCGAAGCCCCCGGGCGTCTGATCCACCGACCCCCAGGCTTCACCCGCCGGCCGGGCCCTGTGCCCGGCCGGCGGCGTTTTGGCGTGCGCTCCGACCGTGCGTCCGACCTTCCCCGGTAGGCTCCACGCCGTGGTGCGCCCCCGCACGCTCATCATCGGCCTGGCCCTCGCCGCCCTCGCCGGCGCCCCGGCCCTCGCCGCGCCCGGCCACGCCGGCCACCCGGCCCCCGCGGCCGCCGATCCGGTCCGCACCGGGCCCCCGGTCGTCTACCGGGCCGCGGGCCCGCCCCGCGTGCGCAAGGCGGTCACCGACCTCACCGCGAGCGAGCGCGCCCGCCTGGTGCGCGCCATCCTCATCACCAAGCGCACCCCCTCCCCCTGGGACCGGCGCTTCTCGGTCTATGACAACTTCGTCTGGTGGCACCGGCAGGCCTTCGCCTGCTCGGTCGACCAGGCCCACATGCGCCCGGCCTTCCTGCCCTGGCACCGGCAGTTCCTGTTCATGTTCGAGTCGGCGCTCCGGCGCTACTCCGGCGATGCCACCGTGACCCTGCCCTTCTGGGACTGGACCGACCCCCGGGCGATCGGCGCGGTCTTCCGCCGCGACCTCATGGGCCCGAACGGCGACCCCGCCCAGGGCTTCGCGGTCACCGAGGGCCCCTTCCGCAAGGGGCGCTGGCGCCTGACCGTCCTCGACCCGCGGGTACAGGACCGAAACCAGATCACCCACCTCACCCGGCGCTTCGGCTCCATGCGCTTCGGCGGGACGCTGCCCACCCGCGCCTCGGTGCTCGCCGCCCTGCGGCTCCCCGACTACGACGTGCCGCCCTACAGCTCGGCCTCGGATCCGTCCCTGAGCTTCCGCAACAACCTCGAGGGCTGGCGGGGCATGCTCGGGGGCACCTGCCGCGCGGGCTGGATGGACCCGGTCGCCGGCCGCGGCCGGCCCCGGCGCGCCCTGCACAACCTGGTCCACACCTGGGTCGGGGGCGAGCTGCCCCCACTGGCCGACGACATCGGCGGCACCATGACCCTGAACACCTCCCTGAACGACCCGGTCTTCTGGCTCCACCACGCGAACATCGACCGCCTCTGGGCCATCTGGCAGCGCCGCCACCCCGGGGCGGCGGGCTATGCCCCGGTCCGGGCCGGCGGCCTCCCCTACGGCCAGAACCTCGCCGAGCCCATGTGGCCCTGGCGCCAGGCGGGCCTGTACGTCGCACCGGTCTCGGTGCTCTCCACCCGGGCCATGGGCTACGTCTACGCCCCCGCCCCGGCCGCCCGGGGTGGCATCCTGCGGCGCCCCGCCGCGCCCGCGGTCACCGGGTAGCGGTCCTCCGCCGCCCCCATCCGCTGCCACTATGCCTGGGCATACCGGCATATGGGCATGCCGGCAGCGTGGCATATCGGCGGCGGGGCCGGTGGCCATCGGCCCAGCCGGCAGGACTCACGGCCATGAGGGCGTACTCTCAGGCATATGGACGGCAACGGAGCTCGGCCTGCGCGCATCGTCACCGTCGCCGCGACCAAGGGCGGCGTCGGCAAGACCACCCTGGCGTATGAGCTTTCGGCCGCGCTCGGGGGGGTGCTGGTGGACCTGGACTGGGACTCCGGCGGCGCCACCCGCCGCTGGGGCTTCGATCCGGCCGCCCGCCGCCGCGCGCCCCTGCTGGACGCCCTGGAGTCGGCGCCCGAGGGGCGCCCGCCCCACGCCTATCGCCGCAAGGGCCACCCGGCCCTCGTGCCGTCCCACCCGGGCCTCTCCGAGGCGGCCGACGGGGCGCTCGACCACGGGGTGATCGCCGACGCGCTCGCCGCCTGGGCCGCGGCGTGGGGGGTCGGGTGGGTGGTGGTCGACACCCATCCGGGCATCAACTCGATCACCGTGGGGGCCCTGGCCGCCGCCGACCTCATCGTGGTCCCCGCGGTGCTCGCCCCGAGCGAGCTGGATGCGCTGGAGGGGATGCTCGGCGACCTCGCCGGGGGCGGCTACCGGCTGATGATCACCCTGAACAAGCTCCCGGCCGCCCCGCCCCGGCGCCTGCTCGCCCGGCTGGAGGCCCTGGTGGCCGCCGCCGGGCCGGCCTACGGGGGCGGCGCCGACCTCGTGGTCGGGCCGGCGGTGAGCCACCACGGCTGGATCGACCGGCGCGCGCGCCGGAGCGCCCTGGTCCTGCAGCCTGCGCCGGGCCGGCGCACGGAGCTTGCCGCCGGTGAGCTTCGCCGCCTGGCCGACGCCGTGGAAGGAGCCGCCCGTGGCTGACCCCACCCCGAGTCCCGACGGCCTGGCCGAGGCCCGGGCCCGCGCCGAGCGCCGAAGCGCGCGCGCGCCACGCACCCTCCCGCCCTCCCGCCGCCAGGGCGCCCCGGAGGCCGGCGCGGCCCCACCGGCGGCCTCACCGGCGGCCCCACCGGCGCCGGTGCGCACGCCCCGCCCCCGCGTGCCCAAGGCCCCCGCCCCCGCTCCCGCCCCCCCCGGAGCCGCGGCGCCGGGCATCGACCTCTCGGGGCTCGCCGACGCCCCCACGGTGGGGCTCACCGCCCGCATCCGGGTGCCCCTGGACCGCCGGATCGTCGGCCTGGTCAGGGCCCTGCAGGATGAGGGGGTGCGCACCTCCAAGATCGAGCTGATCGAGATGCTGATCTCCGAGCTGCCCGAGGAGCTCACCCCGGCCTTCCGGGCCCGGGTCGAGGCCTTCCGCGCGCGGGCCGGCCGCCAGCGCTAGCGGCCCGGTGATCCCCGCGGGCCCGGCGCCCGTACCCCACCCCAGATGGGACTCCTCCGCCGCAGCCCGGACCCCGCCACGCTCGCCGACGAGGAGCTCATCGCGCTGGTCGCCGGCGGCGACGAGCGCGCCTTCGCCTGCCTGTACGACCGCCACGCCCGGGTGGCCTGGGCCCTCGCCCACCGGCTGCTCGGCGAGCGCACCGCCGCGGAGGACCTGGTCCAGGAGGCGTTCCTGGCCCTGTGGCGCGGGGCGGCGGGCTACCGCCCGAGCCGCGGCGGGGTGCGCACGTGGCTCCTGGCCATCCTGCGCAACCGCGGCATCGACCGCCTGCGCACCCAGGGCGCCCAGGCCCGGCGGCAGGGGCTGCTCGAGCAGGAGGAGCAGGTGCTGCGCCCGGCCGGCGCGCCGGCCGAGGAGGCCGCCCTCGGCGCGGTGCAGGGCCAGGCGGTGCGGCGGGCGCTCGCCCAGCTGCCCGACGACCAGCGCGAGGTCCTTCGCCTGGCCTACTACGGCGGGTTCACCCATCATGAGATCGCCGACCTGCTCGGGGTCCCGCTCGGCACCGTGAAGAGCCGCATGCGTCTCGGCCTCGAGCGGGTGCGCCGGGCCATCGCCGGGCCCGAGGGGGTCCTCACGTGAGCGGCCACGATGAGCTGCGCGACCTGCTCGCCCCGGTGACCCTCGGCGCGGCGACGCCCGAGGAGGCCGCCCGGGTGCACGCGCACCTTCCCGCCTGCCCGGCCTGCCGGGCGGAGTATGAGGACCTCCAGGCGGCAAGCGACGCGCTCGCCCTCACCCCGCCCCCGGCCGACCCCCCGGCCGCCCTCCGGCGGCGGGTGCTCGCCGCGGTGCGGGCCGAGGCCCCGGCCGCCCCGGCCCACGCGGCGCGCCCGGGCCGGCGGCTCGGCTGGCCGGCGCTTGCGGCCGCCCTCGGGGCGGCCTGCCTCGGGCTCCTGGCCTGGAACATCTCCCTCGCCCGCACCCCCGCCGGCGCCGAGCCGGTGCGCCAGGTGGCCGTGCGCGGGGGGCCGGCCGCCCCGGCGGTCCGCGGCGAGGTGGTCTGGGTGCCCGCCCGGGGGGCGGCGGTCGTGCGCCTGGAGGGCCTGCCCGACCCCGGGCCCGGCCGGGGCTGGCGCCTGTGGGCCATCCGCGACGGGCGCCCCGAGAGCCTCGGCCAGGTGACCGCGGTCGGCCGCGGCGGCGCCGCGAGCGCCGGGGTCGCCGGCCTGGCCGGCGTCCAGGCCCTCGCCCTCACGCCCGAGCGGCCCGCCCACCCCGGAGGCCCCACCTCGACCCCGGCCGTGCAGGTGGCCCTCCCCGCCTGATGCCCTCATGCCCGTATGCCTCGGCATACGGCCAGCGGCCCAGCCGCCCGTCGGTCGTGACGGCCAGGCGCGGCCCGGGGGACTGTCCATGAACCAAGGCCCGCCTCCCGGGGAGCGAATCGCCAGCAGATCGGTGACCTCGGGACGTCGCATGTACTGGTGGTACATGTGATCCCGAGGGTGCCGAGGTGCGCCGCGATGCAGCCGACGGGTGGCGGGTCGGCTTTGTGGACAGGCCCCTACGCGGTGGCGGCCAGCCGGGCCCGGGCCCGGGGCGCCCGGGAGGCCACGAGCTGGACCTGGAAGCCCTGCTCGGTCAGCACCCGCTCGCGGCTGAAGGCATAGCGGGGGTCCTGCTGGGCGATCGCCTCACACGCCCGCATGACCGCGGCCACGTTGTCGCGGTCCCGCGCGCAGGTCGAGCCGACCGAGGCGAAGAACGGCGCGCCCAGGTGGTAGGCCTGCCACTCCCGGCCGTCCTCACGCGTCTCGAAGCGGTCGTTCTCGAGCAGCCCGTAGATCTTGCGGGCGATCGGGGGCAGATCGCGGACGATGTGCCAGTCCAGGTAGGCGCCCGCCTCGTGGCGCAGCTGCTCGAGGAACCAGCTGCCCAGGAAGATGTAGCCGACCCGGTCGACCCGGCCCTCGGTCACCACCGGCCACATGATGCGATCGATGATCCCGAAGTGGTCCTCATGGGTCTTGCGCCCGGTCACCGGATCGTTGACCTCGCCCTCCCAGCGGGCCTCCTGCAGGTTCAGCAGCGTGCGCCTGAGCGCCTGGCGCGCCGGCTTGCCCGAGTCCTGCCAGCCGAAGTCGTGCAGCAGGCGGTACTGGGTGAACGGCACCGCCTGGGCGCCGGCCTCCTCCAGCTGCAGCCAGCGCGAGCCGAGCCACACGATCGCCATGTAGCCGTGCCGGCCGATGGGGGGGCCGGCGGTCTGGCGGATGGAGCCCAGGCGGTCGGCGATCGCCACCCCGGCGGCCACCTCGAGGCCCTTGCGGGCACTGGTGCGGTCGGCGAAGCCGTACCGCAGCGGCTGCTCGAGCCGGCGCAGCTGATCCGGCGCGTAGAGCGTGAGCTGCTCGGTGGGGGAGGGCGCCCCCTCCACGGCCGGGGGCGGGGCGGGGGTGCGCGAGTCAGCTACCCGGGGTAATCGACTCGCGCCCCCGGCCGGCCCCCCGGGACGGGCGGGCCGGGGGCGCCTGGGGTTTTGAAAGGGGTTTTCCTACCCCTACCCCTAGGGCGGCCAGAAGGCGGCCGTGTGCAGGGAGGATTGGCCTCGGGGCGCGAGTCGGATACCCCGGTCGGCGCGAGTCGGATACCCCGGTCGGGCGCGAGCGCCGTACCCCGGGGCGCGAGCCGCTTCCCCCGGGCCGCGAGCGCCGTACCGGGGTGGATGGCTCGCGCCTGT